>JAHIPJ010000075.1 GCA_018894445.1 Actinomycetota bacterium | reverse complement strand
TGCTATGAATAAATATAACTAAAAAAGCCTGTATTTTTGCCCTTTATCTTGTTTTTATTTTATATTTATGATTAATTGTGATTGACTTTCTTTTATCTTTTTAGTTCTCTATTTTTCCTTATAAAGTTTTTTAATTTTTTTATTCGTCCAGAATTTATGAAGAAAATTAATGCTTGCACTCTGGAAGGATATTTTAATTATTTTCTTATATAATTGTTCATTACAATGGTTATAGAAAATTTAGGATGAAGATGTTTTTAAATAATTATACAAGTGAAAAGCAGTGGCAGCAGTTTATAGAAAAATATGAAAGAGCAAATACTGAAGATAAAAAAGGTGAAGGTGTCAGTCTTGATACCTTGATTGCTGATGAGAATATCTGGCCTTTTATAATAAGTGCTTTTTTAAAGTCTTTTAATATACCGGTTCTGGTAATTACATCGACCCTGGAGAGAGCTTGTGAGCTGGAAAAGGAAATAAATTGTACTATTCCAGAGGTTAAAACATTTAACTTTCCCAGTCTTGGAAATAGCATTTTCTATAAAAATAAAATTACTGCTGCAGAAAACCTTACAAGAAGGCTTAATATCGTTAAAAACTTATCGAATATTAATAGCTCCACCAGTCCATTTTTTGTTATTGCTACCAGTAATTCTTTGCTAAATTTAATGCCAGAATCCAAAGTAGATAGACTGGAAAGTATAAAAATATTGGCTGGCGGTGAATATGATAGGGACCAGTTGATATCTAAATTTACTGACAGCGGTTATGAGAGGGTACACAGGGTTTATGATAGGGGAGAATTCAGTATAAGAGGAGAAGTCGTTGACATTTTTGATATAGCTGGCGAGAATCCTGCAAGGATTGATTTTCTTGGAGATGAAGTAGAAAAAATATTATTTTATGATATTTCAAGCCAGAAGCTGATAAAGAAATTGGATAAAATCTCTATTATTCCAAATACAAATCCCTGGAAGATAAAAGAGATAGGCAGCATAAAACTACCTGAAAAGATGGTCTCTTTTATTGATTTGCTAAAGAAGAATATTCCAAAACTTGCAGTCATATTTTGTGATCCAATAGAAATTTATCTGAAAATAAGAAGCGATATTGATATTCTTCATAAGGTGTTTGATAGAGATAAAGATATTCTGGCAACTGCAAGCAAAGAAATTGCGAGTTCTTATCTGGTGAAAAAAGATTTTCTGGAAAAAGAGGATTTTTATTTAAAATTAAATATAGTTTCCACCAAAGAACAGGCCACCAGTAAAAGTGAATTTAATTTGCAGAAAATAACCAGGCAGAAAAAAAGTTTTGGAAATTCCATTGTTTTTATAAGGAATATAAAAAAAGATTTAAAAAGCGGCAAGAAGGTTATTATTTCTATTGATGGAAGTATAAGAAGAAAGAAGATAGAAGAATTATTTTTAGGCAGTTCCATATCCTATAACTATTTAAGAACCGGAGTTGAAGTTAAATATAATTTACTCAGGGCAGGTGTTGCCAGTATCTCAAACAGCAGGTTATACAGGGGTTACCAGTCCAGGGATGTTTCATTATATGGGGAACTGGATATTTATGACCAAATGCAGTATCAGATCTCTGAAAAAAAGATTTCTACCGGTAGTGAGTTTGAGTATTTTGAGCCCGGGGAATATATAGTTCATAAAAACCATGGTATTGGAAAATATATTGATATTATCTCAAAGCAGATTGGTGGTTATAAAAGAGAATATTTTTTTATAGAATATGCAAATAATGATAAGTTATATGTTCCAACCTGGCAGGCTGACCGCATCAGTAAATATATTGGGGCAAAAAAACCGGTAGTAACGCCTCTTAATTCTAAACAGTGGGATAGTCTTAAAAGAAGGGTCAGGAGATCTGTCTATAAGTTTACTATTGACCTTGCTAAATTATATGCTGAGAGAGATTCCACCAGTGGTTATGCATTTCCTGCTGATAGCCCCTGGCAAAAGGAGATAGAAGATTTATTTCCGTTTAAGGAAACCCCTGATCAAATTAAAGCCATAAATTATGTAAAGAATGCAATGCGCAAACCTAAACCAATGGACACTCTGGTAATTGGAGATGTAGGATTCGGGAAAACCGAGGTTGCTGTAAGGGCAGCTTTTAAGGCAATAGAAAATGGGAAACAGGTTCTGATGCTGGTCCCGACCACGATTCTTGCTGATCAGCATTACCAGACCTTCAGCGAGCGGTATAAAAACTACCCTGTCATTTTAGAAGTCTTAAGCAGATTTAGAGCAAGAAAAAAACAAAAGGACATAGTGAAAGATTTTAATGATGGCAAAATAGATATGATAATTGGAACACATCGTATCCTCCAGGAAGATATAAGGCCTAAAGACCTGGGTCTTATAATTGTAGATGAAGAACAGAAATTTGGAGTCGGAAGCAAGGAAAAGATAAAGTTGTTAAAAACTGAAGTAGATGTACTAACCTTAAGTGCCACACCTATTCCCAGGACACTGTATATGTCTCTTACAGGAGTCAGGGATATTGTATTAATTGAAACTCATCCGGAGGGTAGGAACCCAATAGAAACTTTTGTGGGTGAGATTGACTATCAGGTTGTAAGAAGAGCTATAGAAAGGGAACTAGCCAGGGCAGGGCAGGTATATTATGTATACAATAGAATATCTGGTATAGAAAATAAGAAAATCCAGCTGCAGCAATTAGTTCCCGAAGCAAGAGTTGCCCTGACTCATGGCCAAATGGACGGCAGCAGGATAGAAAAAATAATGAGTGATTTTATAAATAAAAAATACGATATACTGGTGACCACTTCAATAATAGAATCCGGAATGGATATTGGAAATGTAAATACATTAATAGTTGAAAATTCACATCTGTTTGGATTATCTCAGCTATATCAGTTGAGGGGCAGGGTGGGTAGGTCTTCTGAGAGAGCTTATTCTTATTTATTCTATCCTGGCAGGGGAAATCTAAGTCTTCCTGCGTTTCAAAGGCTTAAGACTTTGAAAGAATATACCGACCTTGGTTCAGGATACAATATAGCAATGAGAGACCTGGAAATAAGAGGAGCAGGGGAAATATTGGGTCCAAGGCAGCATGGTCACATAAATAGTGTGGGCTTTGATATGTACTGTCAGATAGTAAAAGAAGAGATTGAAAAACTTAAAGGTAAAAAGATTGAAGAGGATATTAATGTTCAAATTGATCTGCCAGTAAGTGCCTATATCCCAAAAAGTTATATTGAAAGTGAAAGAGACAGAGTTAACATTTATAAGGTATTGGGAAATGCAAAAAGTCTTAGTGAAATAGACCAGGTCAGGAAGAACATGAAATTGCGATATAAAAAAGCGCCACTGGTGGTAGATAATCTTGTAAATATAGCGAAAATAAAATATTTACTTAAAAAAGCCAGGATAGAGAAATTTATTTTCTCCCGTGAGAAGGGAATTTACTTGAAAAAAGTTGATATGTCTCAGAGCAGGGCCAGAGAAATGAATAGAAAGAATAAGGATCTGTCGTACGAACCGGTTTCGAAACAAATAATAATAAAAAAAGTCAGTAAAAATATTGATTTAGATTTAGTCTTAAGCAGTCTAAATGATATAATGAGTTTCATATAATATTCAATAAAAAGAAAGAAGGTAAAGATTGAAGAGGAGCGTTATCTGTATAATTATGCTATTGATTTTCGTTTTTGTTTTTTTGTTTACTGGCTGCAGTAAGACGGTAGCCAAAGTGGATGGAATTAAGATAAAGCAAAAAGAAGTAGATGCTTATATGAATTCTATAAAAAGTCAGGATACAAGTGGGGAAATAACTTCAGATGAAGAAAAATTAAACGCGTTGGAAGTAGATATAATTGATTCACTTATTATAATAAAGTTGCTTGAAAAATATGCGGAAGAAAATAACATAACTGTAACCGATGAAGAAGTTAATGAGCAGGTAAAATTATTAATGGATACTTATCCTTCAGAAAAAGATTTTGAAAAATATTTGAAAGAAAAGGGTATAGATAAAAGATTTCTGGAAGGTGTACTCAGGAGTCAATTATTAAGTAGTAAGATTATAACAAAGGCACTGCAGATGTTATTGTAACTGAAGAGGAAGTAAAACAATATTATGAAGATAATAAAAATACATTATTTTTAGTTCCAGCCAGGGTTAAAGCAAGCCATATTCTGGCCATATTCCCGTGGGTAGAAGATAATTCTGAAGAGACCGAAGAGGGAAGAGAGGAAGCTCTAGAAAAAATAAAAGTGGTGGAGGATAAATTAAAGGATGGCGGAGATTTTGAAGATCTGGCCAGGCAATATTCAGATGACGGAACAAGCGGTGAGAATGGTGGAGATCTGGGCTATATAAGTAAAGGTCAGATGGTTGAGGAATTTGAAGAAGCATTGTTTGCCCTGGATATAGAAGAAGTAAGCGGGATTGTTGAAACAGAGTATGGATTTCATATTATAAAGGCTACTAACCGTGAGGAAGAATATATCCAGAAATTTGATGAAGTTGAAGAATACATAAACGCATACCTGTTGAATCTACATAAGGCGGAAAAATGGGAGGATTTTATTTTTTCATTAATAGAAGAGGTTAATATTGAGTATTTTACAGATGTGGAAGGAACATTGAATAGTACCGATACCGGAGCTGAAGATAACACCGATATCGAAACCGAAGAGGAAAGCGAATGAAATTCAAGTTGAACGGCAGTGATCTTGAAAATATAGACAAAATCAATGACAGCAGCAAACTATTTGCTATTTTGGTGGATATAATGAAAAAACTCAGATCCCCTGAAGGATGTATGTGGGACAGGGAACAAAATCATAAAACGATTAAAAGAAATCTGATAGAGGAAACTTATGAGGCTGTTGAAAGTATTGAGAATGATGATTATAAGGGACTTAAAGAAGAATTAGGTGACTTGCTGCTTCAAATAGTTTTTCACAGCCAGATTGCAGCTGAAAATAAAAAGTTTAATATAAGTGAAGTACTGCGAAGCATTATAAAGAAGTTGATAAGAAGGCATCCTCACGTTTTTCAGGGAATGACTTTAAACAGTAGCGATGAGATATTGGCAAACTGGGAGGATATCAAGAAAAAAGAAAGAAAAGAGAAATTTAAAAAACCTGATTCAATTTTTAGAGGAATCCCAAGGTCCCTACCGTCTCTCCATTATGCTTCTGAAATTCAAAATAGAGCTTCGAGATTGGGTTTTGACTGGAATAAGGCAATTGATATATTTGACAAAATAAAAGAAGAGCTGACTGAACTTGAAAAAGAAGTAAGGGAAGGCAGAAAAACCCAGGTATTTGACGAAATCGGAGACGTCCTTTTTAGTATAATAAATTTCAGCAGGCATTTAGGCGTAGATTGTGAAGAAAGCCTATATGAAGCAAGTAAAAAATTTATAAGAAGATTTAATTTTATGGAGAAATATACTGATGAAAATAATTTGGATTTTAAAAAACTGCCGCTGAAAGAAAAAGACAAGTTATGGGAAATTGCAAAAAGAGAGCTGTCATGAGAAAGACCAAAATAATTTGTACTATTGGACCTGCGAGTAAAGAAGAAAATATTTTAAGAGGGCTAATAACTGGCGGGATGGACATAGCCCGGATAAATACTTCCCACTGTGACTCCGAAGAGGTTATGGAAATAGTGGAAAAAATCAGAAGGGTTTCACAGGAATTTAAAAGAAACACAGCAATAATATTGGACTTGCAGGGCCCTAAAATCAGGGTCAGTGATTTAAAAAATAAGATAAGACTGGAAAGAAAACAAAAAGTTATTTTTACTGTAGCCAATAATTAAGATTATAGTCACTCCGGTATAAATAATATAATTAAGGTTACTTATGATAAATTTATAGAAGATATTAAAAAGGGCAGCCGTATTTTTATCGATGATGGTTTGATTGAGTGCAAAGTGCTGGATATTAATATACCCAAAAAGTCAGCTGTTTGTGAAGTTATAACCGGGGGACTGCTGAACTCCCATAAGGGAATCAATATTCCGGGTGTACCTATAAGTGCGGATTCGGTTACCAAAAAGGATCTGGAATTTTTAAATCTTGGTTTAAAACTGGAAGTAGACTTCATAGCCCAATCTTTTGTAAGAAATTCTTATGATATAGAAAAAATCAAAAGAGTAATAAGCGGTAAGAAAAGTCATGCAATGGTTATTGCAAAGATTGAAAAAAATGAAGCAGTCGATAATTTTGACAGTATTTTAAATTCAGCTGACGCTGTTATGGTAGCCAGAGGTGATCTGGGAATTGAAATGGATCCGGAAGAAATCCCCCATATCCAGAAAAGGATTATAAAAAAAGCC
>JAHIPJ010000236.1 GCA_018894445.1 Actinomycetota bacterium | reverse complement strand
TGTCGCTAATTACTATATCGAGCAAGGTCTTTACGATACCGGAGCAATTAACCTGGTTGCGTCCATATATCTTGGTTATCGTGCTTATGACACCCTTATGGAGACAATAGTCTTATTTGTGGCAGTAGCAGGAGTTGTATTCTGTTTGCGGGGGAAAAGATAGATGGGGAGCTCAAAGATAATTAGGACTATAGCCCAGAAGTTATTTCCTTTCATCGTGCTTTTTGGATTTTATCTGATATCACATGGGCATCTATCGCCAGGTGGTGGTTTTCAAGGTGGAGTTGTGCTAGGTACAGCTATAATACTTTTAGCGCTCTCTCATAGCATAGAGCAAACGGAAAAGAAATTTAAGAGCAGATGGCTAAACATGTTGGAGAAATTAGGGATATTAACCTTAATCTTTTTGGGTTTTCTGGGTATATTCCTGGGCTACTCCTTTCTTAGCAATTTTCTGCCATTGGGCAATCCGGGCCAGATTGCTAGTGGCGGGTTGATGTTGCTTCTTAACATAGCCATCGGCATCAAAGTAGCTGCGGGTGTTTCAGTTATATTCTATGCATTAGTTAGGTATAGAGGTGAAATATGAATCCAGTAAATATCAGCCTTTTGGTCTGTATGATTGGCTTGTATGGTGTAATGAGTAAAAACAACTTGATAAAAAAGATCATGGGGCTAACCATAATGAATGGTAGTATTGTACTATTTTTCATAAGTATCGGCTACAGGAAAGGTGGCTTGGCGCCAATATTGGAGAAGGGGACGACTGGCGGTAACCCCACTACTATATTTGTTGACCCATTACCTCAAGCACTGATGCTTACTGCAATTGTGATCGGTATTTCTGTGACTGCTTTGGCATTAGCGCTGATCGTAAAAATCTATTCCAAATACAAGACTTTAGACATCCAGCAACTCTCAAAGGAGCGATAATTATTTGGTAGTTCATATCCCCATTCTGATCATAATATCACCGCTTCTGGCTGCATTTCTTGTGTTGCTTACCAGAAAATATAAGATTATATTATCAATTGCTAGTCTTATAGCTTCAATCGTGTTTATATCAATCCAGTCTTCTCGGATTCTATATGGTGATAAGATAACCTACCATCTTGGAGGTTGGCAAGGTCCGTTAGGTATCAATTTGGTGGTAGATGAGTTAAGTCTTTTCTTCTCCTTGATAGTACTGGGTTTAGGGCTATTAATAGTTGTATACTCTATACCTGAGAGGCACTATGGCAGGACATATTATTTTCTACTGCTTATTTCATTAAGCAGTATGATTGGGGTCATTTATACTGCTGATATATTCAATATGTACGTCTTCTACGAGCTTTTATCGCTGGCTATGTATTTGCTCATTGCCTATCCTAAGACAGGAGTGACTTTAAGGGCGAGCTTTAATTACCTTATTATGGGCGGTGTGGGGTTATCTTTCTTCCTGTTAGGAGTTGGCTTTCTTTATGCTATGACTGGTACATTGGATATATTTCATATAGCTGAAAAAATGTCGGTGGCATTTAATTCTAACACGCGAATGGTGCTAATGTCCTTTGTGCTCATAGCTACTGGTATGGGCATAAAAATAGCTATGTTCCCACTTCACGGATGGTTACCAGATGCACATTCTATGGCACCATCGCCTATTAGTGCATTACTTTCCGGTGTTACCGTGAAGATAGGTATATATGTCTTAATTAGAGTGACCTATAGCATATTCAGTGCAGAAACATTTTTTACTATTAGTAGCCACGCTATATTAATGGTTCTAGGTGCAGGTACACTTCTATTTGGTGCAAGTATGGCACTGGTACAGACAGACTTGAAACGATTACTGGCATATTCGACTATTAATCAGCTTGGGATTGTGCTTATCGGGTTGGGCATCGGAACTGAGTTGGGACTTATTGGCGCGTTATTTCATGTTTTAAACCATGCTATAATGAAGAGCACTCTATTCTTTTGTGCAGGTATAATGATTGCTGAGGCTGGTACGAGAGAGATAAAAGGGCTTAGTGGATTTAATAGACAACAGCCGGCTATAACCTTTGCCTTTGTCATAGCTTCATTAGGTATGATCGGTATACCACCTATTAACGGCTTTGCAAGTAAATTGTTGATATGCTTAGCAGCTATAGAGGCTGGTTACACTGTCCTTGTAGTGATCATACTTGTGGCGAGTGCGATTTCTGCTGCATATTATTTTCGTGTGATACAAGTACTTTTTAGTAGCCCACTGGAACATAGCCCTATACCTACTCATGGAGAGGGGCAGGTGGTTCATAGAGGTAATTTCTTTAGAGCCTGGCCGATTTATATTTTGACGGCTGGATGTCTCTTGCTTGGACTTATACCAGCTCTGGGCATATCCCTGGTAAAACCAGCGGTGGGATTGCTCTTATCCCATGTCGTCCCATAAAAAATAAGTATCGTTGTGTATAGAATATTATCTAAAGGTGGTGAATTTCCAGTTTTGAATTCTAATCTTCCACTTTTAACTGTAATTATACCCCTTTTTTTGTCTTTAACTGTGGTGTTGTTTGTCAGGGGACGATTCAATCAAGCTCAACAGCTTCGGCTGATACTAGTCATTATTTTTCTTGTAGCGATAGCGATGGCTTGTTTGCTTGGACTCATGTTATTTGAGATTCTCAAAGGCAATACAATTTATGGCGTTTTTTTGCCACAGGTAGCTCCCTTTGGACTACGTTTCCAGGTAGATGGACTAAGTATTATTATAGCTATAGTTAGCTTCTTGTTATGGCTTGCGGTTTCTATATATTCCATAAGCTATATCAAAACCGATCTGGTTAGGTATTATTCTTTGCTGTTGATTATACTGGGCTCCGTTCAAGGCACGGTATTTGCCAAAGATCTTATAAACTTTTATGTGTTCCTTGAGATGACAGCTGTGGCTACATATTTTCTCATAATACATAAAAAGACTGTTGTTGCATTGCAAGCTGGCTATAAATATATACTCATGACTTTAATCGGCGCTTTTCTCATTTTATTATCTATCATTTTGATTTATGTAGAAACGGGTAGCTATGAAATGACTGGGGTTAATAAGTCTGGTGTCCCCATAGTGCCCATACTATTCCTGGTGGGTTGCTTTATCAAGGCTGGTATAGTCCCATTACATACCTGGCTGCCAGATGCACATCCTGCTGCACCATCGCCTGTCAGTGCCTTTCTGTCCGGTATGATGATAAAAATAGGCGCTTATGGCATAATAAGATTTATCTTCCCTATGTTGAACTTCGATTTACCTGCAACCAACTTTGGAGAGCTATTAAATATACTAGTTATATCTGCTGGCGCAGTTTCTATGCTGATCGGTGTGCTCTTAGCTTTGGTACAAACAGATGTTAAGCGATTATTAGCATATCATAGTATAAGCCAGATGGGATATATCCTCTTAGGTATAGGGCTGGGCACTGAACTTGGCCTGGCTGGTGGGCTGTATCACCTGGTAAACCATGCTCTGTTCAAAGGATTGTTATTTCTGTGTATGGGTGCAGTTATTTATTCGACTGGCATGAGAAAGCTTGATGATTTAGGTGGCTTATGGAAGAGGATACCGATAACCACGTCCACTTGCATTATTGCTGCCTTAGCTATTTCAGGCATACCACCGTTTAATGGATTTGCAAGTAAGACAGTACTTACTGAAGCTATAGCTAATTTTGGTTTTGTACTTAAATTTGTGATGATGGTCACTGCAGCCCTAACCTTTGCATCTTTTCTTAAATTAATAGGCTATACCTTTTTCGGTGAATCTAAAAAGCAGTTGATAGCCGCTAAAGAAGCACCAATACTAATACTGTTACCCATGATAGTGCTTGCGATTTTATGTGTATTTTTGGGAATATATGCAAAGTTTGTGCTGAATAGTTTCATAACATTTGCAATAGCTGGGCTAGTTCAGCCCCGATTGATTTTAAAGGTAGAATTCTGGACTCAAGGCACAGCTTTAGATACTTTATTTATAGTAACTTCAGGCTTCGTTGCTTATATTACGGCATCAAAGCTAGGGTTAATAGGTCGAGAAAAGAAAGAATTTAAGATAGGCAGCTTTATGGCAAAATTGGTCAAATATTTAAGTATAGATAGAATTTATTGTAATATTGCTATATTAGCAGATAAGCTATGTAAAAAGCTCGACAGTGTACACTCACAAGATTTAAATATACATCTATCCTGGGTGATACTGACTTTGATTACATTATTTGTAACATTATTTTTTGTAATAGTTTAGTTTTTAAATTTTTCTCTTTCTGCCTTATACTCAATATTTCCTATTACATCCTCATATATTTAATGAGATAATTTTCTACCTTTAAATATAGAGGAGATTAGGTTATAATTAAAATAATTCGAAGTATTTTTTATTTGAGGTATTTATAATGTTCAAAGTACCTTTTTAGTGAGGCAATTCGGAATATTTTAAGAAATAAAAATATATGTGAAAAAGGAGAAATAGGAAATGTGGGGAGATTTTCTATTCGGATCATTTTCCAAAAGTATTGGAATTGATTTAGGTACTTCTACCACCCTTGTACATATCAAGGGGAAGGGAATTGTCTTATACGAACCGTCAGTTGTTGCTTTTAAAGATGGAGGGAATAAGATATTAGCAGTAGGGGAGGAAGCGAAAAAGATGCTGGGG
>JAHIPJ010000074.1 GCA_018894445.1 Actinomycetota bacterium | reverse complement strand
TATCTCCTTGATATTTACATCCAGCCACTTTACCAGCCTGTCTATATTATTTTTGGTTATTATCAGTGGTGGTAGAAACCTTAAAGTATTGCTGGATACTTTATTAATAACAATTTTATCATATAAGGCTTTGCTAACCAATTTCTCTGCAACCGGCTCATTAAATTCCATTCCAAACAAAAGGCCCGCTCCTCTTATTTCTTTTACCACTGCATATTTCTTTTTAATCTGCATTAATTTTTTTAAAAAATACTGTCCTAACTTCATAGATTTCTCGGGCAAATTATTCTCTACAAGATAATCAATTACTGCCAGTCCAGCAACACACGCAGCAGCATTGCCCCCAAAAGTTGAACCATGGGTTCCCGGTCCGAAACTGTCACTTATTTTCTCTGTTGATATAATAGCTCCTATGGGCATTCCCCCTCCAAGGCTTTTTGCAACTACCAGTATATCAGGATAGATATTATAATTCTGATAGGCAAACATATTCCCTGTTCTTCCAAATCCAGTTAGTACTTCATCAAGAATCAGCAGTATGTTTTTTTCATTGCAGATATTTCTGAGCCATTCCATAAATTTTTTATCCGCAGGATAAACTCCGCCCTCTCCCTGAACAGGTTCCAGCAGAATAGCACAGGTATTTTCATTTATCAGGTTACTCACCGAACTAATATCATTTAGAACTGCATATCTAAATCCTGAAGGTAATGGCTCAAAAAGCTTCTGTTTTTCCGGTTGTGCAGTGGCAGCAAGAGCTCCCAATGTCCTTCCATGGAAAGATTTTTCAAAAGAAATTATTTCATATCTGGAGGCATTATATTTGTCCGTAGAATACTTCCTTGCCAGCTTTATGGCTCCTTCAATAGACTCGGTGCCACTATTGGCGAAAAATACCTTTTCTCCAAATTCTGTAATCTCACATAGCTTTTTTGCCAGTTTTACCTGGGGCTGGTTAAAATAAATATTAGAAGGCTGGATAATTTTACCAATCTGCTTCTTTAGTGCATTTACCACAAATTTATTGCTGTGTCCGACATTCAAGCAACCATATCCGGCTATAAAATCAAGATATTTACTGCCTTCTGTATCCCATAAGTACTGCATTTTAGCTTTTACGAATACCACCGGGAGTCTGCTGCATGTGCGCATCAAATATTTATTTCCCTGCTCAAATATTTCTATATTCTTGCTTATGTTCATTTAATCTCCTCATCAGTTATCATTGTCCCAATTCCCATGTCTGTAAATATTTCTACAAGTATTGAATGTCTTTTAGTCCCGTTTAATATATGCGCTCTCTCTGAACCTGATTTTAATGCATCCACACATGCCATCACTTTTGGAATCATTCCAGAGCTTACCAGTCCTGACTCAATCATCTCCTGGCATTGACTTACTGTTAATTTTGATATTAATTTATTTCCATCTTTAGCACTTTCCATAATTCCATCCACATCTGTAAGTAATATCATTTTCTTTGCATTCAGTGAAATTGCAATCTCTGCTGCACAGGTATCCGCATTTATATTATATATATTGCCCAGGCTGTCCACTCCTAAAGTTGCAATAACCGGAATATAATTGCCATCTAGAATATTATTTAAAAACTCAGAATTAATGCTCTCAATCTCTCCCACAAATCCCAGATCTATAATCTTTCCATCTTTTTTATATTCTTTTTTATGACATTTTATAAAACTTGAGTCATTACCCGATATGCCAATGGCCATATTACCGTGTTTATTAAGGAAAGACACTATCTTAGTATTTATGCTTCCAATAAGAACCATTTTTACAATTTCAATAGAATCTTTGTCTGTAATCCTGAGGCCATCTATGAATTCCGGTTCTATCCCTTTTTCCCTTGAAAGTTCGGAAATCTGCTTACCGCCGCCATGTATTAGAACCACCTTTATTCCCACATATTTCATAAGAATTAAATCATCCAGGACGTTTTGGATGATGCTATCATTCTCCATCATACTTCCGCCAATTTTTACTACTACTATCTGGTTAAAATATTCTTTTATATATGGTAGTGATTCCAGCAGCACCTCTACTTTATTCATATATGATTCTCCTGTTTTCATTTCTTTCTCATTTATCTCCATAGTCTTTATAAATCAAATTATGTCCGGTATAAGGCATTAATTTTTATATAATCAAACGACAGATCTGTGGTCAGTACACTGAATTCCTCTTTACCATAACTTAAGTCCACATTAAATTTGATTTCTTTTTCTTTCATTAGTTTTTCTGTATATATCCTGTCAAATTCTACTCCCATACCATCTTTCACAATTAAAATACCGCCGATATATATGTCTACTTTTTCCGGATCAAAATCACAATCAACCGAACCCATAGCTGCATTTATCCTGCCCCAGTTTAGATCTTCCCCGAACATCGCAGCCTTAAATAGATTTGAGTTCGCAATTCCCATGGCCAGTTTCTTTGCGTCAACTTTACTTTTAGCATTTATTACTTTTATATCGATTAATTTGGTTGCTCCCTCACCATCCAGAATTATTTTTCTTGCAAGATCTTTCAGCACGAATGACAGTGCATTTTTAAATTTTTTATAATATTTATCCTTTTTATTTTTTATCTCAATACTGCTTTTAGAATTTGCAATAACTACTACCATATCATTGGTACTCTGACATCCATCAATGGTTATGCTGTTAAAACTACTGTCAACTTCCTCTAAAAGTATTTCGTCTAGCAATTTTTCTGATATCTTAATATTGGTGGCAACAAATGATAGCATGGTGGCCATATTTGGCTCAATCATGCCCGAACCCTTTGCAATGCCACCGATTATAATATCACTGCCACCTTCAACTTTAATACTTACTGCTATTTCTTTGGTAACAAGGTCAGTGGTCAGTATTGCTTCAGCAGCACTATGACCATCGATATTACTCAATTTAACTGCACATTGCCTAACACCTTCTTCTATTTTGTCCATTGGCAATTGCTTGCCGATGACCCCTGTTGATGAAACTATTACTTTATCCTTATCAATCCCTAGATACTTACTTGCTATCTCAATGGTTTTTTTTGCATTTTCATATCCCATCTCTCCGGTGCAGGCATTGGCAATACCGCTGTTGACAACAATAGCCTTAATATTTCTGGTTTTTTTAAGCTGTTCTTTAGTTACAATAACCGGCGCCGCCAGAAATTTATTGGTAGTAAAAACTCCACTGCAGGTGCTGTCTTCAGGTGTATATATAATACACATATCAGGTTTTCCCGAGCCCTTTATACCACAATGGCATGCAGCAGCAGAAAACCCCGGAACACTGGTAATAGTCCCATTATTTATGATATTAAATTCAATATTCTGTTTACTGTAATCTGTATTCACCTTAAAAATTCTCCCCATTATTTAAAATAATTATATTTAAGAAAATATTCCATTAAACTGTAAGCCTTCTTTTTCATCAAAACCCATCATTATATTCATATTCTGAACCGCCTGGCCTGCAGCGCCTTTAAGTAGGTTATCAATTACACTGAATATTTTTAATGTGTCCGTCCTAACATCCAGGCAAAAACCTATAAGGCACATATTGGTGCCCACCACATCTTTAAGCTGGGGTATTTTTTTGCCCATAAATTTTACAAAAGGTGAACATTTGTAAAAATTTTCAAACAAACTGCATATTTGCTCTTCAGTTTTTTCTTCCCCAAGTTTACAGTAAATTGATGTAAAGACTCCCCTGGTCACAGGCAGAAGATGAGGGGTAAAGCTTACCCTATATTTCTTACCGCTAATATTTTCAATCTCTTGCTCTATCTCTCCGGTATGCCTGTGTCCTTCAGCCGAATAAGCATAAAAATTATTATCCAGGCTGCCAAACAAATATTCATCTTTTAATTTCCTTCCTGCACCACTAATTCCCGATTTTGAATCAATATTAATATCTTTTATCTTGATATTGCTTTTTAGTACCGGAGCAAGTCCCAGCAAAATGGATACCGGATAGCAACCAGGATT
>JAHIPJ010000073.1 GCA_018894445.1 Actinomycetota bacterium | reverse complement strand
GAGGGAAAGATAAATACAATAGGAAAACACAGCAGTCTTATGGAAAAAAGCGAAATTTATCAGAGTTTATATCACAGACAGCAGTTATCCGAAGAACTTAAAGAGGAAGTTTAAAGGAACGAGAAAATAAAATATGACTGAAAGTTTTTACGAAAAAGATCTAACAGAAAAACAAATAGATAAAAAAATAATTTTAAAGCTTTTAAAATATATCAAGCCTTACCGGTATCTTTTGGGGTTGACTATCTTCTTGCTTCTTTTTACGGCAGGACTGGAAATACTGGGGCCATTCCTGATAAAAATAGCTATTGATCGTTATATTATCCCCGGAAAGCTTGAAGGGCTTCCTTATATAGTATTTTTATTTGGGATGATTATTTTATTTGAATTTGTAATAAGGTACTTCCAGGGATACTACACCGAATATATGGGTCA
The DNA here is from genome assembly GCA_018894445.1 of Actinomycetota bacterium. Taxonomy (GTDB): domain Bacteria; phylum Actinomycetota; class Humimicrobiia; order Humimicrobiales; family Humimicrobiaceae; genus Hydromicrobium. Next base: position 4,896 of record JAHIPJ010000073.1, on the reverse strand, counting down.
GAAGGTAATGTATGATATGAGAATGGATATTTTTTCACATATAAATAAAATGCCAATGTCCTTCTTCGATAAAAATCCGGTAGGCAGAATTATGACTAGAGTTACCACTGACGTCCAGACCTTAAACGAAATGCTATCCTCGGGAATCGTAACCCTCTTTGGAGATGTATTCATGGTACTGGGCATTATGATTGTGATGCTCTCTTTAAACTGGAAACTATCACTTATAACTTTTTCAGTACTAATCCTGCTGGCTATCGCCACTTTTATATTCAGAGCCAAAGTCAGAATATCCTTCAGAATCATCAGAGCAAAAATATCCAATATCAACTCTTTCCTGCAGGAAGCAATTTCCGGAATCAATACCACCAAACTATTCAACAGACAAAAGGAAAACAATAAGGCTTTTAGAACCCTAAATCAGCAGTATCTGGATATTTACCTGAAAACCATATTTTATTATGCTGTATTTTTCCCGATAGTAACTTTTATAAGTATTTTGGCAATAGCTTTAATAATCTGGTATGGAGGACAAAAAGTCATACAGAATTTTCTTACCCTGGGAACTCTGGTAGCCTTCATCCAGTATGTAGAAAAATTCTTTCATCCCATAAGCGATTTGAGTGAAAAATTTGGAATCCTTCAGGAAGCCATAGCGGCTTCAGAGAGAATATTCAAACTTCTGGATCAGAAGCCTGCCATTGTATCTCCCGCCAGCCCTGTAAAAGTTAAGGAGATTAAGGGAAATATTAAATTTGACCGGGTATGGTTCGCTTATAATAACCGGGACTACGTACTTAAGGATATTTCGTTCAAACTTGAAGCCGGAAGGAGCGTAGCTTTTGTAGGAGCAACCGGGTCAGGCAAGACTTCTATTATAAACTTGCTGAACAGATTTTATGATATTAATAAAGGAAAGATTTTTCTTGATGACATAGATATAAAAAGTTTTGACCTGCAGGATTTAAGAAAACATATCGGGGTGGTAATGCAGGATGTATTTCTTTTTTCCGGTACCGTACTGGATAATATCCGTCTTGGAAATAAGGATATTTCATTAGAGGAAGTAGTAGAGGCTTCAAAATATGTAAATGCCAATAAATTTATAGAAAGGCTTCCTGGCAAATACGACTATGAAGTAAAAGAGAGAGGACAGACATTATCAGTAGGCCAGCGCCAGCTAATTGCTTTTACCAGAGCTCTTGTATTCAATCCGGAAATCCTTCTGGTACTTGATGAAGCTACCTCAAGTATTGATTCGGAAATAGAAGCATTAATCCAGGATGCCCTGGCTAAAATAATGAAAAACAGAACCACCATAGTAATTGCTCACAGGCTTTCCACTATAAAAAATGTGGATAAAATAATAGTCCTGTCTCATGGCAGAATAGTAGAAAAGGGTACTCACAAGCAGCTTCTCAAACTAAGGGGAATTTACTACAAGCTATATAAATTTCAATACCAGCTGCAGGCTTAAAATTAACGTCTTCCTTGCCAATATTTAACCTTTCTAGTGCCTACCGCCAGTATTCCGGTTTGGTTATCTCATTTCCATTACTATCAATGATTTCTTCGGGCAGCTGGCTTTTTTTAAAATAATTGGTAAAAATCCTGGCACTGAATATATAAAACTAATATTAAATTTAGTCTGGTTAATACATTATCATTTTTTAATGAATTTTCTTTATGATATAATCACTTTATTATTAGTAGATAACTTTTAATTTTACTGTTCAGCCATAATTTATATTGTCAATAAACTATAGGAGATAGATGATTCTGCAAAATTTTTACTTAAATACTATAGTTATTCTACTTGCGTCATATCTCATTGGCTCCTTTCCATCCGCGTATATTGCCGGAAAAATAAAAGGCATTGATATAAGTAAGATTGGAAGCAGAAATGTTGGTGGGATGAACACAATCACAAATGTAGGTAAATTCGCAGGAGTGATAGTAATAATTACTGATATTGGGAAAGGAGCACTGGCGGCTTACCTTGCCAGTAGATTTTCAGATTATAATATTTTTATTCCACTGCTTGCTGTTGTATTTGCAGTGATAGGACATAATTGGATGGTATACATCGGTTTTAAAGGTGGAAAAGGAGTCTCAACATTTTTAGGCGGGTTACTTTACCTGTCACCGCCATCACTCCTTTTTCTTTACCTTCTATTTATACCTGTTGCTTTGTTCATTATCAAGGATTCATACCTAGCAACTACTGTTGGATTCTTTTTCTTCTCTTTTTTTCTCTGGGTTTACGAAGGAAGCTTCTGGTGGGTTATTTTTGGGTTCCTTGTAACCATAGTGTACAGTATAAAATGCTACAGCTTTATAAAATCATACTATACTGAAAAAAGAAAAGATATACACCCGGTAGTTAAAAAAATATTTAAACCATTTTTCAAGGGAATGTAAAAAATGAAATGCCCCTACTGCTCGAACCCTGATACAAGGGTTATAGATTCCAGATTAACTGATTCTAATGATAGTGTCAGAAGAAGAAGAATGTGCGAAAAATGCAGTAAAAGGTTTACAACCTATGAAAGGATGGAAAATCAGCCCATCGCAGTTATAAAGAAAGATAATACAAGACAGCCTTTTGACAGAAATAAGATACTCAGCGGATTAATCAGGGCATGTATAAAAAGAAACATAAGCACAGAAGTACTAAATAAAATTGTAGACGATATAGAAAACGAAATTTCCAATATGCCTTCCAATGAAATCCAATCTAAAGAAATAGGAAATCTTGTTCTTAAAAGATTAAAGAACCTGGATAAAGTTGCATATATTAGATTTGCTTCTGTTTACAAGCAATTCGATAGCATCAAGCAATTTACCAAAGAATTATCGGAATTGCAAAAATCAAAATAAAACCGGTTGTATTATAACTTATATCTTAACACAGCACCAATGCTTCCAGCTCTTATTAGTTTTTCATTCCCTTCTATATCCACTATTTCACATCCCTGGTTTAAAGCATCCTCAACAATCTCGTCAACTATATCATTATAAAATACCGGCTTTCCTCCACAATACGGACACTTATCTTTATATTCTATAGTTAAATAGCGGCATGAACCACAAATATAGCCCTCATGTGTAAATTGTCTGTCATATATTAAAATTCTTATCTTCTCAATTAATAACGATTTTATGGTAGCATCAATTCCAAGCACACCCAGTCCATTTGGGTTATATTCATCAATTAGCCTATCAATCAGGTCATTTTTAGTTTTAGCCTCAAATTCATCAATAACTTTTTGAGCTTTATTGCTAATTAAAGAAATATTTGAATCCGGCTCAGCATCAATATTGCCAATATATATTGACTGCAGGTAACTATGCAGATAATTTAAAAAATTAGGAATTATTTCTTTCCTTCCTGCTAGAATCAGGTAATCAAATTTTTTCCCTTTGAAAAGTTCCATTGTCCTGTCATTTACCAGTTTGAAGAAATGATGTAACTTCTCTTCTAACCTGCCATACAGTTTTCTTTCGCTCAAAACAGCCTGACTTTTAAAATTAACCTTTGAAGGGACATCACTTATAAAAGCTGCAAGACACTCATTAATCTCACCAAGATATACAGAATAAATTTGCGCTTTTTCCCTGTCAATAAGCAGTACACCGTATTTTTTAGAATTATTAATAAGAGACCTTATATTCTGGGTATACGGCTTGGGATCGATAATTATTTTGGATCTCATTATTATGGGTATCCTAAATTCTTCCCACAGGCCATCTCCTGAAGAAAAAATTGCAAGTGTTCTTGTTGAATCAGTTCTGAACTTATCATTTACAAAAGCTTTCACTTTTTCAAAGATTTCAAATACTTCCTTTCTCTGGCTTTTATCAATATTAGTATCAGCCTCCAGTTTCTCTTTACTGCTGGCAATCATGGAATTCAATTTAGTCTGGTAATCTCTTTTCGTAATCCTGGACCTATCTACTAAAAGATAAACACTTACTACCGGTTCCCCCGTGGGAACGAAATTTAGTATTTCTTCCAGGCCCGAAACTTCATTGCTTGAATTTGCCATAAATAATACCCCTCCTCTCACTACTATATTAATGTGATAAATACAATTTTTATTATTCCAATTGACATTCTTGCTCTAAAAACTTTAATTTATAACTAAAATTTATTATTATTGTTATTATTATACAATATCTATTCAAAAAAGAGAGTATCAATGCTTGGATATATTGGATATAAAATCCTTGAATTTATTGCTATTGCAACTCCTTACCCTGTTACATACTTCATCGCAACATTTGGCGCCAGGCTATGGATGCTTACTGGTGTAGATGTCAAGACCATTAGAAATAATGTTTCAAAAGTACTCAACCTTAATATAAATAATAAGGAAGTTCATAGAATAGCAAATAGGATTTTTATAAACTGGGCAAAAAATGTTGTTGACTTTTTAAAACACCCTATTATCTCAAAAGAGAAATTAAAACAAAGGGTGGAAATAGAGGGTCTTGAGCATCTGGATAATGCATTAAAAAAAGGAAGAGGTGCAGTTATTATTTCAGCGCATATCGGTAACTTTGAATGGGCTGCCTGTAGAATAGCAGTAGAAGGATATAAGATATGGGTTATGAGCCTGGTTAGAAAAAATAAACTTGTGAGGAAATTTTTTGAGTCAAATAGACTTTCAAAAGAACTTAAAACTCTTTATATAAACAGGATGCTGAATGTTTTTAGAATGCTTAAGAACAATGAAATAGTGGCTATAGCATCAGACTGGGATCCTACAGGGCAAGCCACCAGGCCGTTTAAATTCTTTGGTAAAACAGCGTATCTGCCTACAGGTGCACTCATGATAGCATTAAAATCTGGGGCGCAATTAATACCATGTTTTGTCTGTAAAAAGGATAAAT
>JAHIPJ010000072.1 GCA_018894445.1 Actinomycetota bacterium | reverse complement strand
ATATTATATAAATAAAGATTAATCTGCTGTAATTTAGTCAACTTCTGGTGGGGGGTAGCGGTAGTGTCCCACTATTGTATATTCCAGGAGTGTGTCAACCTCACTGACCTTTCCAAATTCACTTGAGATCATTATTACAAAAGGAACTCCTTCATTGTTTTTATGAGGGGAAATAAATCCTCCTAAATCCTTGTCAGGATTGTTTTCATCAAACTGGAAATAAACTATATTCCCCGCCTGCCATAGGGAACTTATGTTTTCATCATTAATGTCATATTCAACAGTCAGCTCTAATGCATTACGTTGAAAGAATTTTTCCTGGAAAAAGGCTACTCTAAAATCAATATATTTTATTGGTGTCTTTCTGCCTTTTATATCAATGGGATAAGCTTCTTTATGTTCGTTCATATCTTCATATATTAGTTCCATAAGGTCATAACCACAATCTCTCAGGGTTACCGAGATAACATCGGTAGAAATCCATACATTACTGCTTGGGTAGCCTGCATCAGGAAAGACTTCATATCCGTATTTTATATCTTTATCAAGCAGTTCCAGGGCTTTAAGAACAATTTTTTTCTGGATATCGGTTAAATTCTGGCCTTCTATTTCACCAGGTTGATTTTCACCTGATTCTATTGCAATATCTTCTTCAGTTCCAGAAACATCACCGTCTTCCATAAATCCGGATTCCGGCTCTCCGTAAGATATATCAAGGGTTAGTTCAGAAATAGGAAAATCTATTTTGGAAGAAAATAATTTTTCGGGCAGCTTAAATATCTTCTCCTGATAGCATGCTCTTAGAGTCAGCAGTTGCAGTAAAGCTATGATGGCTATAATAAAAATTAAATACTTATAGCTTAAGTTCTTTCCGAATTGTTTTTTTCTGATTCTTTCTTCCATCTTTGAATATATTATATTAAAAACCAAATAAAATTAAGAGGAGCCAGCATTTTTTTTAGGCTCAGCTGTAGAAATAGCAAACTTCTTTTGGTTAAACAGAGAAGAGTAAAATAGCTACACCTGGTTACATATTTAATCATACAGCATCTGATAGAAATAGTAATTTCCCATCACTATCTTTATATATTCTCTGGATTGTTCATAAGATACACTTTCTATGAATTCATCAATATCCATATCACCTCTTTCAGAGATCCAACCGCTCATTCTTCCTGGTCCTCCATTGTATGCTCCCACACAGTAGAACTGGTTCTGGCTGAAATTATCAAGCTGCTGTCTTAAATAAAATGTACCCATTCTTATATTTATATCCGGGTCCAGGAGCAGATTAGTGTAATAATTTGAAATGCCTATCTGTCTGGCAATACCTTCTCCTGTTGCAGGCATAATCTGCATCAGTCCCTGTGCTCCAGCGTAAGAACCGGCATCAGGCTCAAATAAGCTTTCCTGCCTTATAACTGCCAGAGTAAAAAGAGGGTCAAGGTTATATTGGCTGCTGTATTTCTGAACGGTCTCTTTATAACCATAGGGATAATACAGATAATAAAGATAATCCGTGTAAGGCTCATTAAGTCCGGATTTTAACTTGTAAAAATTCTTATAAATAATTCTAATTGAATTTGCATAATTATTGGATTTCATATATAAAGTTGCAATCTCCAGGGTTCTGACCGGATTTTCTTCAATTTCACTGCTACCTGCTTCTATCTCCAGAGATGCGCTATTGAAAAATTCCAGTTTGAGCAGTTCAATGGCTTTATCTATATGATTTATCTCTCCGGTTTCAATATAACTATCCTCTTCCAGAATATCGTATATATCGGGAATTATATCTGCAATCTGGGGATTTTCCGGATTTAACTGAGTATTTATTTCTTTAATCTGCACCTCTTCATTCATTTCTGCCAGCATTTTACTGGACGCAAAAGTATAATAAGAATATGAATTTAAATTTACAATTTTTTTATAAAGCTCAGCTGCCTTATCATTTTCCCCCAGCTTCTGGCAGCATTTTGCCTGCCAGAACAGCCCCTTTTCTTCCAATGAACTACCCTTATAGGAAGATGCATAGTTGAAAAAAGTGTTTTTTGCAGAGTTATAATCTCCCGACCTATATTGTATTAAACCAAGCTCCCATAATGCATCGGGCAGTTTATCTCCACCGGGATAATCACTGGATACCCTTTGAAAATAGCTGGCAGCATTTTT
>JAHIPJ010000071.1 GCA_018894445.1 Actinomycetota bacterium | reverse complement strand
GGACATTATATTAAATGTAATATTAATATTATTAATAATTGTGTTTATTATATTGATTGCCGGTTCAGTGTTTTTGTTTGATATTAATAGATATCTTGAACCTAGATTAAGTGATTATGAAAATATAAATATGAAGATTAATAATTACATAACTAAACTGGAAGCATACGAGCAATTTAAAAATAAGGTAAATGCTAAATCCGGACTTATAAATTTATTGCAGAAAGATGAAATATCATGGTCAGAAATTTTATATGATTTTGGAGAGAAAATACCTGATAATGTTTATATTGATTCTATTGTTGGCGATAGTGTGCCTTTTTACGGGTTCCTTGCAAAGAGTCCGCAAGAGAAGCAGGAAACTGGTAAAATATTGTGTTTTTCTATTAATGGATATGCAGTTAAACCTATTGACATAATCAAGTTAATGATAGAGATTGGCGATATTCCAAATATTGGTGAAGTGTGGGTAGATAATATCAGTAAAAGTCAGGTTGCAGGGTTTGATGCATCCTCCTTTACCATTAGTGCATTTTATGATTTAGAACCTTATTTAGAAAAAGCAGCACCTGCAAAAAAAGAAGTGCCCGAAGAGGAAGATTTATTAGATACAGAATTGGAGTCTATGAGCCAATAATAAAATTTATTTTTTATGATTATGAGCAATATAACTAAAATAATTTTTATAGTAATAGCTTTAATAGCTATTACTTTATTGCTTGTTCTGTATATTGTCCCCAACCTGTCTGCGAGAATTGAAACGAGTAAAGCAATAGAAACGGAAAGAGAAGATAATAAAGCTTTCAGGGAAAGATTGAGGGAATTGCTATTAGAAAGAGATGAATACAATGCTTTAAATGCTAAATATCAAAAATTTTCCCTCGAGCTTCCTTCAGAAAATGATATAGAAATTTTTACTGATGAGATTTATGATATTGCAAAGTATGCAAATGTAAGTATTAACTCAATTGAATATACAGAAAAATCTAGCAGTGTAAAAGTGGAAGAAGAAACGGAAATATTAATAACGGAAGTAAAATTATTATTAGAAGGTTCCTATTATAATATATTAAATTTTATACGGACTATGGAGAATATTCCCCGAATAGTAGCAATTGAAGATGTTATATTACAATCCACTGTAGACGAATATGAAAGGTTAAGTGCTTATATTACTGCTGAAATATATTATAAAATTTAGGAACAAAAGCGGGAACCAAATCCCTAAAGGGATGCACGGTAATTTATTGCCGTGAGGATGTCACGTGATTAAGATGAATAAAAATAAAATAATAAAAATAATAGTAATTTTTTTAGTTGCCATATCTTATATTGCTGCAGTTCTTTTTATTTCTGGATGCTCTGTTTATACCATTATAAAAGAATCATATATGTCTGAAGAAAAAGGTTTAGAATTACCACAAATTGATATTGACGAAGCAGAAATTAAAGGAATTGGTAAAGTCGATATAGAAATAAAGAAAAGTTATGATCCTGAAGAAGAAATTAACCTCATGGATGATTCGGTTAGGGACCCATTTAAACCATTTTACATAAAGGATGAGGAAGAAGATGAAAAGAATATACTTAAATTAGAAAAAATCTATACCAGGGATGGAATAGAATATGCGGAACTAAGCCTTAATGATTATTCTTACTTACTTAAAGAGGGAGATACTTTTTATGATATTTATTTAGTTCAGGCAATAAATGATACTTCAGTAGTGTTACTGAAAGGTGATGATATAGTAACCGTTTTCATTGATACAGTTATATATGATTAGGAAAGGGGTGCAATATTTTTTGAGATTTTTAACTGCTGGTGAATCTCACGGCAAGGGCCTTGTAGGAATAGTAGATGACTATCCTTCCGGAGTTTTAATTGATATAGATTTTTTAAATCATGAACTCTCCAGGAGACAGAAGGGTTTTGGCAGAGGTAAAAGGATGTCTATAGAAAAGGATGAAGTGGAGATAATTTCTGGAATCAGGAAAGGGAAAAGTATAGGTTCACCAATTTCTTTTATAATTAAGAATAAGGACTGGAATAATTGGAAAGAGGTAATGAATATCAATCCTCCTGGTAGTAAGGATATAGATCTGGAAAAGAAATTATTGAATCCAAGACCGGGACATGCAGACTTATCTGGTTTTTTAAAATATAGACTGGATGATATAAGAGACGTAATAGAAAGAAGCAGCGCAAGGGAAACTGCAGTAAGAGTATGTATAGGCGGATTTGCAAAGATTGTATTAAAACTGCTGGGAATAAATGTATTTAGTTATGTGAGTCAGATTGGAAAGGCAGTCTTTAGTAAAGATATAAGAATAAATAATGATATGTTAGAAGAAATTGATAAGTCTGAGGTAAGATGTCCTGATAGAACTATAAGTTTACAGATGAAAGAAGAGATAATCAAAGCTGAAAGGAACGGAGACAGCGTTGGTGGCAAATTCAAAGTTATTGCTACAGGAGTACCTCCTGGATTGGGCTCATATTCACAGTGGGACAGAAGGATTGACTGTAAAATAGCCGGATCATTTATGAGTATCCCGGCTATAAAGGCTGTTGAAATTGGTGATGGTTTTAATGTGACCGGTAAAACCGGAACCCTTTTCCATGATGAAATCTATTATAGAAGCGGTGGTGGATTTTATAGAAAAACCAATAGAGCAGGAGGAATAGAAGGTGGAATGACCAATGGCGAGCCTGTTATAGTAGGAGCTTCAATGAAACCAATACCTACTACAGCTAAAGGTTTGCATACTGTAAATATAAAGACTAAAGAAATTGAGATAAGTCTAAAAGAAAGATCAGATATATGTGCAGTTCCCAGTGCTGCTATAGTTGGCGAAGCAATGTTATCTATAGAAATTTTGAATTCAATCCAGGAAAAATTTGGGAAAGATAATATAGATGAAATATTAGAAAATTATAATAATTATAAAAGATATCTTGAAAAAGTCTGATATTGTATATATGGATTTTAAAAATATATCTCTTATAGGTTTTATGGGCTCTGGGAAGAGCACAGTGGGGAAAATTCTATCAAAAAAATTAAGTTTTATATTTATTGACTTAGATAGAGTAATTGAATTGGTTGAAGGAAAAAGTATTAAAGATATTTTTGAATCAAACGGAGAAAAGTATTTTAGAGAATTAGAAACGAAGGTTACCGGGAAAATATATAAAAATC
>JAHIPJ010000070.1 GCA_018894445.1 Actinomycetota bacterium | reverse complement strand
TGTTCTTGAATGCAATGAATCTAAGGTTTCAAGCAAGGGTGAGATTTTAAATACCAGATTCGTATGGGTAACCAATCTTTTAGTAAGTAAAAATAATTTTAAAAAAATAGCCGGAGGAGGGAGACTAAGATGGAAAATTGAAAATGAAGGATTTAACACACAAAAAAATAGGGGATATAACCTGGAACACTCATATAGCAAAAACGAAGTGGCAATGAAAAATTATTATCTGCTGCTGCAGATTGCCCACATCATCAGTCAACTGATGGAGAAGGGCCTGCTCAAAAACAATATTGAAAAAGTCTTTGGCAGCATTACCAATGTTTTTTTCAAACTCCTGGAAGAGTTAAGAACTATACTCTTCTGTAAAAAGGATCTGGAAAGGTGTATCTCTAGACCGTTCCAGATAAGGCTTTCATGCGCCCCGCCTTAAAGACAAAAGGTGTTTTCCAGGTATTATCCCCCAATAATTTATATTATCATATTTAGTGGGGGAAGTCTGTCCTAAAAACTTAAGCGTGTCCAATTATGCTAATGGGAGTGTATTTATTGGTAAAATAAAAAAATCACTCGTCGGAGCTGTACAAAGTTCTGCTCAGTTCATATCCTAAGAAAAGGTGATATGATATGGCTGGCAAGAGAGATCAGCAGCGTTCAGAGGCAATACCTTGATGCCCTGGGTCTTGGTGAGGAGATATTTTATACAGCTGCAGACTAATATGGGAAGAATTATTAAAATTAATAAAGAGAGTCAAAGATATTTTTTAGGCACCGGCCTGGAAAGCATGAAGTATTTATTTATGTGGGCATGTATATGATTTTATATAAATTAAGATTAATTTTAACTGATTGTTGCCATATTTTCTGTTAAAATTAATAAATCAGAGGGAACTTTGGTTTTAGGTGCGGAAAGTGAGAAAAAGGATAAGAGACAATAAAATACTGGTGTACGCATTCTTTCAGATACTTATAGTCGCTGCTGCGAGAAATATTGTTGCCCCGCTTATCCCTATTATTTCAGGCGAGCTTGATGTCGGTCTTGACTTTATCGGCTCTGCCATAGCCCTGAGCATATTTGGATTATTTTTTGTCTCTCTTACAACTGGAAACCTGATAGAGGTAATCGGGCTGAAGAAAGTCTTATTTATCGGCCTGGGTATTAATTTTACAGGTTCTCTGCTGCTGTATTTTTCCCACACATTTTCTATTTTTATAATCGCTTATTTCCTGATGGAGTTGGGACTTGGAATGCTTATTATCGGAAATCTCTCAATAGTGGGAACGCTCTATCCAAAAAATAAAGTATCCAGCCTGATAAAAATAAACATTGGACATACGACAGCATTAATATTTTCACCGCTTATTGTGAGCCTGACCCTTTTTATCAGGGTCGATTGGAGATATTATTATATTTTTAATCTTGTGCCCCTCATAGCGCTGGCAATAGTACTGTGGAGAATAAAGATTCCAAAGATAACACGGGTGGAGACATCACTTAGAAATCTCTTTTCTGCAAATAAGAGGATAATAACCAACCCGGCCTTTATAATGTGCGGGTTAATAATATTTTTCTACACTTCTATAATGAATACTTTTTTTGTATGGTTTACATCATATTTTAAGAATATAAATATTGATATCAATATCAGTTCACTCTTTCTTTCCATATTTGGAGTCGCAATATTTATAGGGATGCTCCTGCGCAATAAGCTTATAAAGCATTTTAAGAAAAAAGGGATCCTGCTGTTTAGCTTTATAATTTCTTTCTTTCTTTTAATAGGTATACTTTTTACAGGAAACCTTATAGCAAAGATTGTCCTGATATTTTTTTTCGGGATCTCGATCGCTGGAAATTTTACAATAACATTTTCCATCGGATCAGGACTGTTCCCAAAATATACTAATAGTGCATCAGGTCTTTCAGTTGCTTTTGCAAACCTGGGTATTATGACGTTCCAGTATCTTTCCGGTTATATGTCGGAGTATTACTCTAAAAACAGTGTCCTGTATATAAATATATCCATTTTATTTATACTGATCATTCTTACTTCTTTTTTAAACTTTCACAGGAAGTTTAGCAGGACCTGATCCGTGATTTCAATTCAAGTATTATCAAATGATTATATAGACCACTTAAGAAACTTACCGACTCAATTTATACAAAATGTGGACCGCGAAGCTATAACTGTATGAATTTAGAAGAGATAAAAAAAGAAATAAGCCGGGCTGATAAGTCACTAAAATCTGCAGGAGTACTTAAAGAGCATTTAAAAAAGGAAATTGATATGTGATTCCAATAATCCTAATTCTGCGCATTTTTTAGACTTTAGATCCCTGCCAGGGGACAAAATCCAATGTAATAATATTTTTAGTAATCCGGATAAGTTGACAAACCTGATTGCAGATCTAAGATATACTGATTTAATCTTTGATCTTCAAAGCCATATCTTAAAAAAATTGCAGGATTCACAGACCTGTTAATATTGATACTTTAATACAATAGAGACTTTTTCCAAATTATTGTAATATCTTACCTGATATCCTGGGGGTATTAATAATTTCACATTTATATACGAAAGATTGATTTTTGGAATATATTACATTCTTATTGATAGGAGTAATAGGAGGGACTATTGCCGGCCTTATGGGAATAGGCGGGGGAACAGTCATAGTCCCTCTCCTTCTTTACCTTTCAGGTATTGACATCAAGGCTGCTACAGCCGTGTCCATGGTCCATATTGTATTTGCTTCTATATCCGGGACCATATTTAATTATTATCAGAAGACTATTATTTTCAAATACTCTGTATATTTTGGACTTTCAAGCATGGTATTTTCCTTTATGGGAGGATATTTTACAAAATATATCCCGGATCTTACTATAAAGATAATGTATCTTGCTGCTCTTACAGCTTCTCTTATCCTTATGCTTCTCCGTTCCAGGATCACCGGCCATAAGACAGATCCTTCAAAAAGCGATCTTTATAAGATAATCCCTATTGGAGCAGTGGCAGGATTTATGGCAGGAATACTTGGAATAGGAGGCGGCTTTCTTTTTGTTCCCGCGCTTCTTTTCTTTATGGGCCTTCCTATGAATATTGCTACAGGAACATCTCTGGGAGCCATTATCTTTACATCGATACCTGGTCTTGCAGGAAAGATGCTATCAGTGGATTTTAATATACTTTTTGGTGTAATAGTCGGCCTGGGAGGAATAGGCGGAGCAAGGCTGGGGACCTATCTTAAGAGGAGAATAAATCCTGTTGCAATAAGGATAATATTTATCCTGTTTTTTATAGCTGTCTTTGCCAGGGTGATTATAGATATCCTTTCCCGGATTTTATGACTTACTGAAAATCTTGACATAAAAAAATACTTATATTTTAAAAATTAGGTTAGAATATTACCTGGGAGGTGGAAAAATGAGAAAGCCTTTAGCAAGGATTGTTCCTATTAGAGGTGTAGTAATTTCTGGAGAATCATCTCCATTGGGACCGCTACCAATTCTTCCTTTTACCGGAGGTGGGATTACTCAGTCTGATGACATTGTCAGGTATATTCAATTACCTGAAAGTGATAGAAGAGTTAAAGCTATTATTTTTGAAATTGACTCTCCGGGCGGGACACCTTATGCAAGTAAAGAAATAGCTGACGCTATAAAAAAAATAAAAAAGCCTACTGTTGCCCAGATTCGTGAACATGGAACATCAGGAGCTTACTGGATAGCATCTGCTTGCAAAAAAATAGTAGCTGATCCACTGAGCAGTATTGGAGGCATTGGTACCAGAGCTGAACGAATTGATTTATCAGAACTTGCAAAGAAAATAGGTATTAAAATTGATTCTTTTATAAAAGGAGAGTATAAAGGGATTGGTTCTCCCTATTCTGAGCTTTCAGAAAAAGAAAAGAAATTTATAGAAGAACATGTTGAAGCCTTTAATAAATATTTTGTAGACGAAGTAAAACGGAACAGGAATATAAAAGATGATAAGATTTTAGGTGATATTACGTCAGGAAAAACATATCTGGGTAAAGACGCATTAGACTTGGGACTGATTGATTATTTAGGAGGTAAAGAAAAAGCAATTCAAATTGCATCTGAGTTAGCAGGTATGCAACTTTATGAAGATTACAGAAAAGGTGGTATTGAAAAACCAGGTTTAATGTTCAGGATTTTTAAGAAACTGTTTTAAATTATCTTTTTCACTTCCTTAGTTATTTTGATAGAGCCTAATTTTAAAAAACTAACTTTTTTTATATTTGTAATTGGGGTATATATTTTAATATTTTCATTTTGCTCAAAATCTAAAAATATTCCAATTCCTAATAATTTATTGTATTCATCTTCTAGCCCAAGGACATTAAATTTTTGAATTCTACTTTTAAATTCAACTATTGGCGGGAAAGATGAAAGCTCACCTAAATTTAGTATTTGTTCTTTGCCCTTTTTAAAATACTCTCTAAATTTTTTCTCCCGGTACTCTTCTCTTTGTGCATAACTTCTTTCTTTAATATCACTTTTAATTTTTATTATAAACGTTTTAATTTTCTTATTATTTTTAAACATTTCTCTATATGGTTTTAACTCATCTTCTCTCTCAAATATAACCAGGTATCCAGGAAGAATTAAATTGATTTTATAAAACTTTAAATTTTGTCCATAATCACCAAGAACCAATCCGGTGGTGTCAATAATTGTAGAATAAACACTTTTTAAAAAGATTTGAGATAATTTATAGGTTCCTATTACCATGGGAAGAAAATAACCCCTGGGAGAAGTAGAACCTACAAAGTATAAATTGGAGTAATTGTTATTATGTGCATCCTCATTACATTTTATAAGTTTTAAACCTATTGTAGTTGGCGGTCCTATAGTTGATTGTCCAATATCACTATCAATAAAAGCCACTTTTTTATTCTTTTCCAAGTATCTCTTAATTAATTCTTTTGCAAAAGTAGTCTTACCAGTATCTGTCTGGCCCAGTAAGAAGATAATGCCTTTTTTATTTGAAAGAATTTCAAGTAATTCTTGAGTGCTGTTAATAAATTTCATTTATTTTAAATTTTTATTTCTTACCCAACCTGTTAATTCTATCTTTTACCTTCTCCAGCTCTTTTTCCAAATAATCCTTATATTCATTCAGCATTTCTAATTCTTCATCAATACTATAAGTCCCGTTCCACAGAACTTACCCAAATATTCCCGAGGAAAACTTGGCGTCTGCTTCCTGCTTCAACGACACATGGCTCGTAGACTCCCGTTTTATCGGGATTCCGCCGCCAGAGGTATCTCTACAGGCGTAACTTCCCGGAGAACTTCCGGTAGCTAAGTATTTAAGATTTATTGCAGCATTTACGTCACGGTCAATTACTAATCCACACTTCTCGCACCTAAATATCCTATCTGATAGCTTTAAGTTTTCCTTAATTGTTTTACAACTAGAACACATCTTTGATGACGGATAAAATTTCGGTGCTTTTACCAGAGATGAACCATACCACTTTGTTTTGTAATCAAGCTGCCTTACGAACTCACTCCATCCTGCATCGCTAATGCGCAGGGATAAATGACGATTCTTAACCATCCCTTTCACATTAAGGTCTTCAATCACAACTACTGACTTGGTTTTCGCCAGCATTGTGGAAACCTTATGCAAAAAATCACTGCGTCTATTTCTAATCTTGCGATGAAGACGAGCTAAGCGCAGGGCTAACTTCTTTCTATTGGCCGAACCTATCTTTTTCCTTGAATGTTGTTTTGACCTGCGTTTTAGTAATTTTAAGCTATGCTCTAATGGCTTTGGTGATTCTATCTTTGTTCCATCGGAAAGAACACAAAAGGAATTTATACCGACATCCACTCCCACTAATGTTTCCTGTAGAGTTCGGATATATTCTCCCCGCTTGCGCTCAACAGTAAAAGCAACAAACCAGCGGTCAGCTCCCCGGGAAATCGTTACTGATAGTATGCGACCTTTAACGTTTGTGCGTTCTTTGGTTCGGATTTCACCCAGGCGCGGCAAAACCACTGAGCGTTTTAAACTACGCATAGAGCCGGTAAGCCGGAAGGAATCGTGGACACCTTTCTTCTTGAATTTGGGGAAGCCTATTTTCTTTCCTGATTTAAGTGAACAGAAGAAGCTCTTGTATGCCTTATCAAGATCACGCAGCGCTTCCTGAGGTGCGCATTTGGATACTTCATACATCCAGGGAAATTCAGTTTTCTTGAGTGCGTTTAATTGTCTGTGTTGTTCAATGGCGTTGCTTGATTCTTGTGTTTCTTTGTGTTCTTCCATTCGTCGGGCAAGCCCCCAGTTGTAAGCAAACCGTGCACAACCAGCGTGTTTGGCAAGCAGCGTTTTTTGCTTATTGTTAGGTTTTATTTCATAACGATAGCTTTGCTGGACTAACATTTTTCAATCTCTTTTAATGCTTTCTTTGCTCTATTCTTTGCTGACCGCCGGCCATAGAGCCTTGCGTAAAAGCTGGCCAGTACATCTATCATATCCTGGACTAAATCGTCTTTCATTTCAGTTTCATCAACCACTATTATTCTCCTGCCAGAAGCACTCAATAGTGCTTCTAAATATTCAAATCCAAATCTAGCCAGTCTGTCTTTGTGTTCAACTACTATTGTTTTTACATTGGGGTCTCTTAAAATAGTTAAAAGTTTGGTTCTTTTACCATCCAGTCCACTTCCTATTTCTTTTATTACTTTAACAACCTGAAAGCCTTTTGAGGTTACAGCTTCTACCAATCTCGATAGTTGCCTATCTAAATCTTGTTTTTGATCTGAAGATGAAACTCGAGCATAAAGAACTACCAAAGACGGCCCTGCTTCATAACTTGCCTCTGGCTCTTTAACAATAATCGTTCCTGTTGCTAATTGTTCTGCCGGCAGAGGCAACTTGCCTGTTTTCCATAACCTCCAAGCTGTTTTATATGAAATCCCTTGCTTTTTTGCCCATGTAGATAATTTCATCTTACCCCCTTATAGGGATAAGATACTACATATGAGTATATTTGTCAATACAATTTTTAACTGTTTTTTACCCCACCATCCAAAAGGTGGAAATCCAAAATTAAATCCCATTCCAAACGGCCCATGAAATCTAAACCATCTGTCCCTATATTTCAAAACCAATACACCTCCTAAAATATAAAAATTTTTTAAAAATTTTGTTTTCTACAATATAATATATTACAACTATAATATCTTAAATAAAATATGGCTTAGCAATTGTGAATTTTTATATATTCAAAAAAATGGATACAATTTTAGATAGTATAAATAATGATTTATCTTATAGCTGCAAAATTTGTGGTAGAAAATCTAAATATATATCTGACACATTAGGTGTCTGCCTTAACTGTATAAGAATACATCCGGGCAAGACTAAAAAATATGTATTAGATGCCCACAAAAAAAGTAGAAAGGAATTTAGCTTACCAAATAAACCTCCCAGAGATAAAGGTGGGATTAAATGTGGACTATGCATCAATAATTGTAAAATAAAAAAAGGAAACAAGGGATATTGTGGCCTTAGAAAAAATGCCACAGGTAAACTTCTATACTTAAAAAATAATAAAAAAGATAGAGCAGTGGTAGACTGGTACTACGACCCCCTTCCAACCAATTGTGTAGCAGACTGGATATGTGCTGGTTGTTCTAATTCCGGATATCCACATTATTCATATAACCCTGGCACGGAATATGGCTATAAAAATTTAGCAGTTTTTTTTGGAGCCTGTTCTCTGGATTGCCTTTTCTGCCAGAACTGGCACTTTAGAGAAATGGCAGAGTCTCTAAGCCCTATAAAAACAATAGAAGAGCTTGTAAATAGCGTCGACTACAAAACTTCATGCATTTGCTTTTTTGGAGGAGACCCTTCTGTACAGATAGAATTTGCACTTGCTGCCGCAAAAAAAGCCATAGAAAATAAAAAAAATAAATTCTTAAGAATTTGCTGGGAAACAAATGGAACTATGGGCAGAAAATATTTAAAAAAAGCAGTTGAAATATCTCTAATATCTGGAGGATGCATTAAATTTGACCTTAAGGCTTATGATGGTAATCTGTTTTTTGCTCTAACAGGTAGTTCTAACAATAATACACTAAATAATTTTGAAATTGCATCTGATTATATAAAAAAAAGGAAAGATCCTCCACTGGTAGTCGCAAGCACTCTTTTAGTTCCTGGATATATAGATGAAAAGGAAATAAAAAAAATTGCAACATTTATTTACAATTGCAATCCTGATATACCTTACAAACTTTTAGGGTTTCATCCACAATTTTATATGAGCGACTTTCCACCAACATCAAAAAAATTGGCTTTATCCTGTTTAGAAATGGCAAAAAACTGTGGATTAAAAAATGTAGATATTGGAAATAAGCATTTACTGGTATAAATCAAAAAAACTTTAAAAATGGAAGATAAAATAAATGTCATTCCTTTAAATAATATAGATAAAAGTATACTGGAGTTTCTTCAAATCAACTTAAGAAACATTTTTAATAAAGAAACATGCATATTAGATAAAATAAATGTTCCCGAAAACTCAATTGACCAAAGCAGAAATCAACATAATGCAAATAAAATTGTAACTATTCACCCATAAAACCTAATAAGTAATGCAACTTTAAATAAAAATAAATTCTT
>JAHIPJ010000069.1 GCA_018894445.1 Actinomycetota bacterium | reverse complement strand
TATTTGCTTCCCGAACTTCAATTAAACTTTTTTTATCACCAATTTCATTACTTTCACTTATAAAATCGTCTTTATTTAATTTTAATTCTTCCAGTCTTAGCTTGTGCAATTCCTTTGCTTTATCCAGAGCCTTCTGGTGCAACTTTTTAATTTCCTCTTCTTCAGCAGTTATTTTCTCTCTGTTGATACTGGATATAATATAGGAATCAAAATAAAGAACTTTTTCTAAATCCTTGGGGCTGATATCCAGAATATATCCCATCCTGCTGGGAACTCCTTTGAAAAACCATATATGTGAAACCGGAGATGCAAACTCAATATGCCCCATTCTCTCCCTTCTTACATTAGATCTGGTTACTTCAACCCCACATCTCTCACAAATTATTCCCTTGAATCTCACCCTTTTATATTTCCCGCAGTAACATTCCCAGTCTTTGGTGGGGCCAAAAATTCTCTCACAGAACAGCCCATCTTTTTCCGGCTTTAATGTCCTATAATTTATAGTTTCAGGCTTTTTAACCTCGCCATTGGACCATGATTTAATTTTTTCTGGTGAAACAAGCCCAATTTTTAAAGCATCAAAATTATTTACATCTATGCTTACAACCATTTACTAAATCCCTCCAAATTAATTAGATTAGTCTTAAGCAATACTAATCATTTTATTTTATTTTTTACTTCTTACCTTTTTCTTTTTGGACGCTTCAGTGTTACTTTCTTCTTTCTCGTCTTCTGATTTCTTTCTCTTTATTTTTCCATCCTTTTCTTTAGTTTCCTTCACTTTCCAGTCTTCCAGAGCTTTCTCTTCCTTAAGATCAATTCCTAAATCCTCCACAGTTTTCATAATCTCGTCTTCAGATCTCGATACTTCTACTTCCTTCCCTTCTTCTGATAATACCTCCACATCAAGTGCCAGGCTCTGCATTTCTTTTATAAGCACCTTAAATGATTCCGGAATTCCTGGCTTCTCTATATTTTCACCTTTTACGATTGCTTCATAGGTCTTTACACGTCCTACTACATCATCTGACTTTATAGTAAGCATTTCCTGCAACGCATAGGCAGCACCATAAGCCTCCAATGCCCACACTTCCATTTCTCCAAATCTCTGACCACCAAATTGTGCCTTACCGCCCAGTGGTTGCTGGGTAACTAAAGAATATGGACCAGTAGATCTTGCATGAATCTTGTCATCTACCAGATGAAGCAATTTCATTACATATACATGGCCTACAGTAATATTATCAGATAGTTTCTCTCCGCTCCGGCCATCATACAAAGCAGTTTTTCCGCTCCCAGGGAGATTTGCCATCTTTAGCAGTTTTACTATATCCTCTTCTTTTACTCCCTCGAAAATAGGTGTTGAAACATAGACAGGACCGTCTCTACTAATATTCTCCTTTTTATTATTCCATCCTTTATAAGCTGCCCAGCCAAGATGAGCTTCCAGTAACTGGCCTACATTCATTCTTGAAGGAACTCCCAGAGGATTAAATATTATATCTATTGGTTCACCATCTTCAGTATAAGGCATATCTTCTTCAGGAAGAATTACTGATATGACTCCTTTATTACCATGTCTCCCTGCAAGCTTATCACCAATGGAAATCTTTCTTTTTTCTGCAATGAATACTCTGACAAGCTCGTTTACTCCTGGTGGAAGGTCGTGCCCCTTTTTTCTGGAAAATAGCTGTACATCTAAAACTTTCCCGCCTTCACCATGAGGCAATTTAAGGGAGCTCTCTCTGACTTCCCTTGCTTTTTCGCCAAAAATTGCCCTCAACAATTTTTCTTCTGCCGTAAGCTCTGTTTCACCCTTTGGTGTTATCTTGCCAACCAGTATATCTCCTGGTTTTACCTCAGCTCCAATTCTTATAATTCCGTGTTCATCTAAATTTTTTAAAGTTTCCTCTCCTATACTTGGTATATCCATTGTTATCTCTTCCGCTCCAAGCTTTGTGGTTCTGGCTTCTACTTCCTGTTTTGAAATATGAATAGATGATAGAATATCTTCTTTTACCAATCTCTCCGAAATAATAATTGCATCCTCATAGTTATGTCCTTCCCAGGACATTAAGGCTACTCTTAAGTTCTTACCCAGCGCCAGTTCACCCGCACTGGTTGCAGGCCCGTCTGCAATTACACTACCCTTTTTAACTTTTTCACCTTCTTCTACGATGGGCTTTTGATTTATACAGGTTCCCTGGTTTGATCTTTTAAATTTATACAAACGATGAATATAGTTCTTTTCTTTCTTGTAATTTATCTTAATGTGGTCTGCGCATACTTCTTCAACTACGCCATCGTCTTTGGCAAGAACCAGTACTCCACTATCCCTTGCTACCTCTTCTTCAATTCCTGTACCTACCAGTGGAGGCTCAGGATCAATCAATGGAACTGCCTGACGTTGCATATTAGAACCCATTAATGCCCTATTGGCATCATCATGCTCCAGAAATGGTATAAGCGATGCAGCGGCACTAAAAATTTGCCTTGGCGATACATCCATATAATCTATCGTGCCCGATTCAACAGTGACTATTTCATCACCTGAACGCGCCATGACTCTTTCTTCCAGAAATTTACCGTCTTTTCTGACTTTTGCAGTTGCCTCAGCAATTACATAATTTTCTTCATTATCTGCAGATAAATACTCCACCTTATTGGTCAATTTACCATTAATAACTTTCCTGTAGGGTGTTTCTATAAATCCATACTCATTTAATCTTGCATAGGTAGCCAGAGAGCCAATCAGTCCAATATTAGGACCCTCTGGCGTTTCTATGGGACACATTCTCCCATAATGAGATGAGTGAACATCTCTCACTTCAAAACCAGCTCTCTCCCTGCTCAGTCCACCAGGACCAAGAGCACTTAGCCTTCTTTTATGAGTAATTTCAGCTAAAGGATTGGTTTGATCTAAAAACTGCGAAAGCTGCCCACTGCCAAAAAATTCTTTTAGACTGGCAACTAAGGGCCTAATATTAATTAAAGATTTTGGAGTTATTGTATCAACATCCTGGATGGTCATTCTTTCCTTTACAACCCTTTCCATCCTTGAAAGACCAATCCTTACTTGATTTTGTATGAGCTCCCCAATATTTCTGATTCTTCTATTGCCAAAGTGGTCAATATCATCTATTTCACCTATACCACCCATAAGTTGAACCAGATATTTAACTATTAAGAATATGTCCTTACAATTCAGGATATGTTTCTCACTTGTATCTATACCCATTTTTGCATTAATGGTACCAAGCCTGTCTAAAATATTTTTATCAGTTTCCTCCACTAGCTTTTGATCCATTTTATATCTCCCTACTTTTCCAAAATCATATCTTTTTGGATTGAAAAATAAGGAGCTTATAAGATTTCTGGAACTTTCAACTGTTGGCGGCTCTCCAGGTCTTAATTTTTTATATATCTCAATTAATGCTTCTTCCTCAGTTTCAGTAAAATCTTTCTCCAGAGTATTTTTAATATAGCCTTTTTTATCATATGGCCCAAAAATGTTTAGCAGGTCTTCATTATTTCCAAAACCTACAGATTTTAAGAAAATAGTAAGTAAAAACTTTCTTCTTCTATCAATTCTCATATAGACAATGTTTCTTTTATCAGTTTCAATCTCAATCCATGAACCTCTGGTAGGTATAACTTTACACATATATATGTCTATTTCAGTCTTCTTATCTATATCTGTATCGAAATATACTCCCGGAGAACGGACTAATTGAGATACTACCACTCTCTCCGTTCCATTAATTATAAAAGTTCCATTTTCAGTCATCATAGGAAAATCCCCCATAAAGACTTCTTGCTCTTTTATTTCACCAGTTTCTTTATTTATAAATCTTGACAGAACTTTTAAAGGAGCAGTATAAGACATATCCTGCATTTTACACTCGTCTGGAGTTGAATTCTCATCATCAAAATTATAGTTTAAAAACCCAATTGACCTATTGCCTGTAAAATCTTCAATGGGTGAAATATCCTTTAGAGCTTCCATGAGTCCTTCTTCCAGGAACCATTGGAAAGACTTCCTCTGTATATCCAGAAGGTGGGGCATATTCATTAATTGTGGAATTTTGCCAAAATTA
>JAHIPJ010000068.1 GCA_018894445.1 Actinomycetota bacterium | reverse complement strand
GAGGCCATCAAATTCCGCATGGAGCAGCAGGATCTCAATCAGCAAGATCTCGTCCCGTATATCGGCAGCAAGAGCAAGGTATCAGAGGTCCTCAATAAAAAAAGGCCACTCACTCTGTCCATGATGAGAGCTCTCCATAAAGGATTTGGAATTCCGGCTGAAGTATTACTCTATGAGTCAGGGAAAGACTTTCCTGAAGATATTCCTGATATTGACTGGGCCGGCTTTCCTATAAATGAAATGATCGAGAAAGGATGGATTCAGACAGATAAGGATATTGCCGGAAATGAAGAAGAAATTATGCGCTCCTACATTGTAAAAGCAGGAAGCATGCAGAAATTTACAGACCTCACTTATCATTTTCGCAAAAGCCTCACACCGCAGAAACGTTTCAGAACAAATCGTTACTCGCTTCTTGCCTGGTGCTTAAGAGTTATCGAATTGGCAGAGAAAAACAAGCCTGAAAAAGAATTCAAACCGGAACTCATCGATCTCCGTGAAGTCGCCAAGCTAAGTTATTTTGCGAATGGCCCCCAATTGGCAAAAGAATATCTTAAAAAGACGGGAGTATGTTTTTTAAAGATCCCTCATTTGTCCCGAACCTACCTGGATGGAGCGGCCATGCTCCTGGAAAACAAACATCCGGTTATTGCTCTCACGTTGAGATACGACAGGATTGATTATTATTGGTTTTGTCTTCTCCATGAGTTGGCGCATCTCATTCATCATTTATCAAATAATAATACCGAAGAGATCATATTGGATGAACTGGAACCGAGGCGGACAGCCGAGAGGGGAGAGGCCGATCAGGAAAAAGAAGCCAATGAGGTTGCGGAGAATGCTCTTATTCCGAAAGATGTGTGGGACACGGTCGATCTCGACGCAAAGAATCTCAGTCGTGAGGTTATTCGAGTCGCCGACACCTTAAAAATTCATCCCGCCATTGTCGCCGGCCGCATCCGCCACGAAAAAAACAATTATCGATAGCTGACGCAGTTTATAGGGAGTATTTTATAGTTGTTTCACAATTCCACAATAAAGGATTTTTCAATGAAAAAAGAATTCCTTGATTCAAACCGGTATAGAGACGTTATTATTCACAGCACTTTAGATAGTGGTGAAGATCTATTATTAAACGACAAATGGAAAAAAAAATATCATTTCAAAATTGCAACATTGATAGTTCCGACAGGACTTGTTGCAGAGGCAATTGAGGTTAAAAAAAACATTTCTGAGGAGGGATATTATTTCACAATGTTGTTTGATTTTGACACAGATACTGAAGAAGCAAAAGCACAACTTAGAAAAAAAATTAAAAGAGGGATTAACCGAAGACATTTGAAAAAACGGGAAGGCAAGTGGAAAATCAGCAGTAAACAAATTCTAAGGGGAAGAATTATATGGAATGATGACTTTGAAGATACAGCCTATGATAGAGTTTTCAATATAGATGGAAAAATAATCACAATAGAAAATTTTGCTCAAATGTTTGAAGAATATGAAGGATGGAATTTTGAGCTGAAAATATTAGACCCTACGGATGAGAGAACATAACACCCAGTTGCTTTTTTATAGAGATCATCTTAATGACATAAATTATTCTTATATATTTTATTTTATATTGACTATTATATAAGAATTAACTATACCTTAAAAAGGTAATAAAAAGTGAATATGCAAAAAAAGCTGGCCGAACTTTTAAAAAAAGAACGTGAATCATTGAATTTTACCCTAAAAGATGTATCGAATAAGGTGGGATTCAATAATTATCAGACCTTATTGAGCATAGAAGCAGGGGAGAGGGAAGTAAAAGCCTGGGAACTCGCCACATTAGCGTCAATCTACGGCCGTGATATTGATTATTTTTTGAATTTCGAATCGACTTCTTCTGAAGATGTCAGAATCCTTTGGAGAAGTCCGGAGTCAAGCCCCAAAAAAACATTTATTGAACGACAATTCATTTCGATATGCACGCGCTATCAGAATCTTCTGAATCTTCTCAACGAATCTGATTCATACAATACAGGACTTAAACTTACGATTGATAAACACGATCTTCTTACCCAAAACGCTTTCAAAAATGTTGAGAATCTCGCCTCCAGCTATATCAGTCTATTAAAATTGGGATCTCGTCCGGCATGTTCATTGTCAAAAATCCTTGAG
>JAHIPJ010000067.1 GCA_018894445.1 Actinomycetota bacterium | reverse complement strand
CTTTCTGCACGGAAAATACCGAAAGAATAGAAAAAGGTATTAAAATTTTATCCAGGATAGTAAAAGAGAAAATTAAATTATACAAAAGTTTTAAATAAAAATATCAATTTAATAAAAGAGTGATAAAAATGAAAAAAAATATTGCTGTACTTATGGGAGGAAGATCTCTTGAAAGAGAAATTTCCATAAAAAGTGGCCAGAGAGTTTCAAATGCACTTAAGAAATTGGGCCATAATGTCATAAAGTTAGATATAGACGAATCTATAGTAGATAACTTGAATTCAGAAAAAATAGACCTTGCCTATATTGCGCTTCACGGAAAAGACGGGGAAGACGGTACTATTCAGGAAATTTTAGAAGTGCTGAATATCCCTTATACCGGTCCGGGTGTTTATCCTAATGTTTTAAGTTTCGATAAAATAATTTCAAAACAGATATTTATAAGTCTTGGCATACCCACTCCGCCCTTTTACTTTTTAAATGCAAGTTCATTCAGGGAATTAGGTTCATCAAAGCTGCTGCCTTTCATAGTGAAAAAAATAGGTCTGCCGCTTGTAGTAAAACCATCCGCCCAGGGGTCCGCACTCGGAATAAAACTGGTAAATAAAGCCGAAGATTTACCCGATGCTATAATTTCCGCTCTTGGTTATAGCAAAAAAGTAATACTGGAAAAATTTATTGACGGGATAGAACTCGCAGTAAGCATTATTGGAAAAGAAAAACCAAAGGCATTCCCAATCGTAGAAATAGTACCAAAAAAGAAATTTTTTGATTTTGAATCAAGGTCTAAAATTGGAGAAACAGATTACTTTGTTCCAGCCAGAATCTCCTCTTCTTTAAATGAAAAAGTGGAAGAGGTAGCCATTGCAGTTCATAATTCTCTTAAATGCACAAAACTATCCAGGGTTGATATCATGCTGGATAAAAAAGAGAAAATTCCTTACGTCCTGGAACTAAATACTTCTCCCGGCATGACGGACACGAGCCTTCTTCCAATGGCGGCAGAAGAAGCAGGTATATCTTTCGAGGAGCTGGTAGATAAGATTATAAAGATGTCTTTAAGTGACTAGAACTTTGACAGAAATAATCTGCTTTGTTAGTATTTTTCGTTGTATCCAGTAAACAGCATCTTTTTCAGGCGTGTGTCCCTGTAGCTCAGATGGATAGAGCACAGGATTCCTAATCCTGTTGTCGGCAGTTCGAATCTGCCCAGGGACACCATTTATTTTTTATTTATGATATCATATAATATTATCATTAATGATATCTATACTGATGTCATGTAAAAAAGTATTTTAAAATTTAAGGTGAATTAAAATTGAAAACTTTTATTATAAGAAATATTGACGAAAGACTTTTTAAGGAAATAAAAAAACAGGCTAAAATTAACTCAACAAGTATGAACAAGTTTATTCTTTCAATAATAGAAACAGATTTCGGCTTTACAAAAAAAATAAAAAAGCCAAAAAAGTACACAGATCTTGATAATCTCTTTAGCAAATGGAGCAAAGAAGATTACAACTTGATTTCAAAAAATATTAATGAACAGCGAAAAATTGACCACGAATTATGGAAGTAAAAAGAGTACTAATTGATACAAATATATATATTGAATTTATGAGGGGTGATGGGGAAATTACAAAAACGTTGCAAACCACTGAAATAATTGCTTTTAGTGTAATTTCAATCGCAGAATTACTCGCAGGATTTAAAAATACAAAAAAGGAACAAAACTATTTAAAAGAGCTTGATGATTTTTTAGATTCTCCAAGGATGTTAATATATGATATAGACACCGAAACTTCTGAATTTTATGCAAAAATTTATGACGAATTAAAAAAAATAGGCACCCCCATCCCAACTAATGATCTCTGGATAGCTTCACTGGCACTGCAACATGGAATAAAACTGTTGACCCTTGATAACCATTTTAAAAACGTTCCTGGTATTTTTTTACTTAAATGATATTTATACTTTCTATTCTTCAAAAGAATATAAAGATACACTACCTTAGTAGGGATTCAACCCATTTTCTGTTAGCCCACAGTGAGCAGCCACCTTCAGATTCATCTAATATAAAGCAATTCTTTTTGGCCAGGGATTATTTAAAGCTGTTCT
>JAHIPJ010000066.1 GCA_018894445.1 Actinomycetota bacterium | reverse complement strand
TTTTTTATTTTTTAAAAGATACCAGTGTATTTATAATTGATAAATTTAAAATACTGCAGGGCTTTTTTGGGATACATCAGTACCAGAAAGGTATGTCTTTCAATTATGTTTTAGCAGCCATTTTTTTGGGGAACCTTCTCTCTACTATTGGATATTTCACCCTTGGTTTTTTAAAAGCTTCACTCCCGGTAAGTTTTATTACAGGAGTTTTTATGGTTATTTTTCTGTTCACAGGGACAATAAGGCATGGAACTTCCATTCCCGTGGAAGTTATATTGCTTTCTTCTATTGAAATGTTTTATAGAGTTACGGCTTTAACAACCGGAGAATATATAAATAAAAATAGGTTTAAGAATAAAGCTATTCCCATAACTTCTATAATTATTATATTTATTATGTTTATTTCGGCAGTTTTTTATGAGTTGTATCAGATTTTTTAAGTAATAATCCCCCTTTTTTATAAAGCCTCTTCTTCCATCTAAAGCTATTAAAAACTAACTTGAAGAATTTAATGGTATCTTTAACAGGATTAACTTTGCTGACAAAATTTTTATGATAAATAGTACTGATAGGGATATTTTTTATATTATATCCAAGCCAGCTGGCCTTGATTATTATTTCTGGTTCGGTATCAAAGTTTTTAGTTTCAAGTTTGATATTCTTTAAAGCTTTTGTACTTATATATCTGAACCCGGACTGTACATCGCTGACTCTTATGCCTGCAATATTGGAAATAATCCTTGAAGTAAAGACATTTGTAGCCAATCTTATAAAGGGCATGTTTTTAGTATTGCCCAGCCTGTCTCCAATTATTAAATCTGGATTTTCTTTTTCTATTACTTTAAGAAAATTTTTAATTTCACTCGTCTTATGCTGTCCATCTGCGTCAATAGTTATAACCCCGGTATAACTATTCTTTACAATATAACTAAAACCGGTTTTAAGTGACTGCCCCTTTCCCTTATTTATAGGATGTTTAATTGGTATTATTTTAAAATTTTTAGGAACTGGAATTGATTTTACCGCTTCTAGAGTATTATCAGTCGAACCATCATCAACAATGATTATATCCAGTCTGTATTTTAGACAATCTTCAATCACTCCTTTAATATATTTCTCTTCGTTGTAAGCCGGGATAAGAATTGCAATTCTGGTATTATTGTTTTTCTTTTTTAATTTTATATTACTGGATTTCATATTTAATACTTTTATCTTATAAGAAATTTTTTAAGGATGATATATTTTAGTGTCTGTAATCAAAATATCAACTTTTATATCATGTTCTGATACAGGGATACTGTCAACCACCTGAATATCAAAACAGAGTGCTATCTTTTTTACTCCTTCGGGGATGTGTAGAAGGAGTTTATCATAATATCCTCCTCCATATCCTAAACGGTTCAAGTTCTTATCGAAACTTATTCCAGGAA
This sequence comes from Actinomycetota bacterium, assembly GCA_018894445.1. Classification (GTDB taxonomy): domain Bacteria; phylum Actinomycetota; class Humimicrobiia; order Humimicrobiales; family Humimicrobiaceae; genus Hydromicrobium. The sequence goes on along the minus strand of JAHIPJ010000066.1, from coordinate 3,042 downwards.
CGACAACCAAATCAATATCTGAAATTTTAGCAGGTCTGCATAAGCCAGTGGTAGGTTCCATTATGCCATAAGCTCCTCTCTCCAACTGTTTTTTTAAATTGTCTACATAGAAGAGCTTTAATTCCTGGTCATGAATTCTGGGCAGGATTATATTTTTTTTGTTTTCCAGTGCCTGCCTGATGATTATGGTAACATCAATTTCACTTCTAAAAGGATAGAAGATTAAGATATTATTTGAATTATTATAGTAAGCAGTGCCAAAAAATTTTTCTGCTATTATTTTACTTCTTTTTTTTCTATCCCGGATTGGGAGGCTGTTCCTTTTATTTTGAATTCTTTTTCTGATATCCCTTTTAAAAAGACTGGTTCTCTCAGATTCATTATCATTCTTCATAGAAAGTTATCCCAATGCCACCTGGTCCCATGTGTGTACCCACTACAGTACCGATATCTACTCTTAGTATTCTTTTAGGATTAAATGTCTCTTTTATTCTTTCATACATTTCTGCTGCATCTTCTTTCGCATCGGAATCTCCCACAGATACTACCAGGTTCTGGGGATTTTTTACCATAGTTTTCATAGAATTAATAAGCTCGGTTTTAGCCTGACTCCATCTTCTTGGGGTTTTAAATTGAGATACCTCACCATCATGAAGAGTAAGTATGGGTTTAATTTCTAAAAGTGAAGCAATAAGTCCCTTTGCCTTTCCAATCCTTCCGCCTTTTTTTAAGTATTCCAGTGTTCTGGGTACGAATAATACTTTAATCTTTGGTTTTAAATCATTTACGCTCTTTAAGATCTCTTCTTTCGATTTGCCTTCCTGTGCCAGTTGGGCTGCCTTTAACACCAAAAAACCAAGCGGCAAATGAACATATTCAGAATCAATTATCTCTATATCTTTATCTGGCATTTCTTTTTTTGCCAGCCCTGCAGAATTTATAGTACCTGACATTTTTTTTGAAATATGAATAGAAATTATACTATCATATTTTTGGAGGATATTTGTATATGTTTCTATAAAATACTTTGGAGATGGTACGGTAGTGGTGGGTAGTTTTTCAGGTGACCTGATTTTTTTATAAAATTCGCTTATGGTTAGTTCTTTTCCATCGTCTAAAAAACTTTTCTCTTCAAAAATGACTGTTAAGGGTATGACTTTTATATCCAATTCTTTTACCATATCTTTTGGTATATCGGAAGTACTATCGGTGACTATTGCAATTCTACTCATTTTTCCTCCTTATTTAAATTTCTAATTATTATTTACCAATTATAATTTACGCTTTTTTTAAAATAATTTCAATTAACTTCGCAAACCTTTTACCTATAAAAATTTCTTTTTTAAAACCGTCAGAGTGACTGAACTTTTTTTCTTTATTTTTATTTTCAAATTCAGGTTGATTTGACCTTTTTATGTTTCTTATATGCGATAGCCCCAATACCTTTATTTTTAGATAATTTGCCATTATGACTTCTGGAACTGTCGACATTCCAACAGCATCAGCTCCTAACTTGCCCAGCATATCTATCTCAGCATTAGTTTCAAGTACCGGTCCTTTTACACCTGCATATACGCCTGTTTTTAATTTAAAACCAATACCTTCACCTGCTTCTTTTGCAATACCGGACAATTTTTTATCATATGGGCAACTCATATCAACAAAATAATCATGTTGACTGCTATATTTGTTGCCAAAAAATGGATTATCAAACATTAAATTTATATGATCTTTTATTATCATAATGTCGTCTTCAGTAAAGCCAGGATTTATTCCGCCTGCTGAATTGGTAATTATTAGATTATCTGTTGAAAGATTAGACAGTAAATTTACAGGATATACCACTTCTTTTATATCATACCCTTCATAGAGATGCAGCCTTCCTGAGAATATTAAAATATTTTTATTTTCCAATTTTCCGTAAACAATAAATTTGCCATGGCCGGGGATGGATGAAACCGACATATGCGGTATATCGCTAATATTTAAGGTTATTTTACTCTGCAAAGGTAAAAAATCTATACATCTGTTAAGAAATGAACCAAGTATTAATCCAAAATCAATATTTTCAGGTATATAGAAAGATAAATAATTACATGTTTCTTTAAGTTTTTCTTTTCCCAGAAAAGCTGATTTGCTCATGAAATAAAAAGGTGGTTTAAATTACCTGTTAAGTATTTTTATTAAATTTTAGCATACTTTTTATATTAAAAATAATTATTATTTTGGTTTTTTTGCCATAATCCTATATAATCTTCCTATTATTTTTTATAATTTGCTTATTGATTTATATATTCTGGAGAAAGTAAATGAATTTAAAAAGAGTATTTTTAAATAGGGCTTTTAGGCTTTTTCTTCTAGTTTTAATAATTTTTACATTAATATACCTGTCGGTCAATCTTGGAGCCTGTGAGCCAAGAAAAAGAGTGATTAAAATTGGTAATCAGGCTGTTCTTTCAGGCGAGCATAGATCTTTTGGAGAAGATCAGCTGGTAAGTATCAAACTTGCTGCTTCCAAATTATCTCCTGTCAGAATAGGAGGATTTGACTATGAAATTGAAGTAGTTACTAAAGATGATGAAGGCAATCCGGAAAAAGCTTTTCTGGTTGCACAGGAGATGATAGACGAAGGTGTAGCCGGTGTAATTGGCTCTACTTTTGATGGAACCACTAAAGTTTCCGTACCTGTTTATGAAGAATATGGTATACCTGTAATTTCTCCATATGCTCAAAAAACTGAAATTTCTAAAATGGGGAATATTTTTTTTAGGATGGTAATGAATAATAAACAGAAAATAGAAAATATTGCCGGTTTTATTAAGAATGAAATTAATCCGCAAAAACTTATACTTATAAATAACCAGGAGGAATATTCAATAAAACTGACTGATTACCTGAGAGAAGTATTATCTAATTACGGTATAGAGGCTCCGAAACCATGGTCAATAAAAATGGGTGAAGAGGATGTTGCAGTCATTGCGGAAGACCTAAAAATAGAGGGGCCGGATACTATATTCTTTTGTGGAAGTTATAATGAGCTGG
>JAHIPJ010000230.1 GCA_018894445.1 Actinomycetota bacterium | reverse complement strand
AAGCTGCTTGAGTATCTTTATTATCGAGAGCAGAAAAGGCACACCCTACACTATCTAATAAAAATCGTTTGGCTTCCTTTAAAGCTACAGAAGGAATATTTTCATAATTTAATCCCAGGGCAAATTTAGCCCATCTTTGACTTATAGTCTCCATTTTTTATCTTCCTTTTAATTAGATAGTTTAATATATTTTATTTTTATTACTCAGTTGAGATTGCTTCCCCTGCTTTCGCTGGGGCAGGCTGTTTCACTCCTCTCAATGACATTTTTTATGTAGCACCTCTACAATAAGAAAATTTTGTAGAGACACGGCGTGCCGTGTCTTCTTTTTCACCACGGCAACGCCGTGGTGCTACCAACACAAAACTTTTTTATATAATGTATAGCTTTTGCTGTAGGGGTCGGATTTATCCGACCCGAGTTCTTCGGGCTCGATGAATCGAGCCCCTACTTCTGGCTCCTGAATTCTGACTCCTGACTTCTATTTTCTCTCGAGATACGATTCACGAGATACGAGATACAAATCTGGTTTAAGATAATTTCCTGGCTACTTCTCTGGCCATATCTAAAGTTGAAGCTGTTCCGCCTAAATCATAGGTCCTGACTTTTCCTTCCTCAATAACCCGGGCAATAGCATTCTCTAATCTTTGGGCTAATTCTTTTTCTCCCAAATAATCCAGCATTAATTTAACTGTTAAAAACATCGCCATGGGATTTACTTTGTATTGCCCGGCATACTTGGGAGCAGAGCCGTGAGTCGGTTCAAAGACAGCATAATTATCTCCAATATTTGCACTGGAGGCAAATCCTAAACCACCTATCAATTGAGCGCAAAGATCAGAAATTATATCTCCGAACATATTAGAAGAAACTAAGACACTATAATTTTGAGGATTCTTAACCAACCACATACACATAGCATCTACGTTAGTCTCCCAAAGTTCGATTCCAGGATATTCTTGAGCAATCTTGCGGGCTTCTCTTATCATTAATCCACTGGTTTCTCTGATTACATTTGGTTTCTCAATAACAGTGACTGAATTTCTGTTAAACTTCTTGGCATATTCAAACCCTTGTCGAACAATCGATTGGCAGGCTTTCCTGGTAAAAATTCTACAGGATAGAGCAATATCTTCTAAAGGAGTATCCTTAAATTTTTTCATTTTAGGATGATTTTCTAAAAGAGAATCCATTACTTCTTTGGGTAGAGGATGAAATTCTACTCCACTGTATAGCCCTTCGGTGTTTTCCCTAAAAACAACTAAATCTATATCATCACGATAATTAAGAGGATTCCCTTTATAAGCTTTACAGGGCCTTAAGTTGGTATGCAATTTAAATTCCTGACGTAATCTTACAATGGGGCTCGAATAAACATAGCCTTTTCCTTTAAGCTCAGGAGCAAGTTCCTTTTCTGCTTCCTCTTTAGGTTTGGAAGTTATCGCTCCAAAGAGACAACAATCAGTCTCTTTGAGAATTTTTATAGTCCTATCAGGTAAAGGATTTCCTTCTTTTTTCCAAAATTCCCAACCCACATCACCAGGTATATAATCAGCATCAAGCTTTAGCTCATCCAATACAATCTTCGCTGCCTCCATTACATCATTTCCGATTCCATCGCCCGGCAGCCAGGCTATTTTATATTTTGCCATTTTTATTCTCCTTTCTCTATTTTCAATATTTTTTTAATATGAGGAATAAGTCCTCCATCTTCAAGAATCCCTAAAACAGATTCCGGTAAAGGAGGAAAGTTAAAAACTCCTTTTTTACAAGATAATTCACCTTTTTCAAAATCAATAGTAATCGCCTCACCCAAAGATACATTCTCTACTGCTTCTTTACACTGAACTAAAGGGAGCCCCTGGTTAATAGCATTTCTGAAAAATATTCTGGAAAATGATTTTGCAACAATTGCTCCCACTCCAGCATATTTTAGACAGGTTGCGGCTTGTTCCCGAGAACTACCGCAGCCAAAGTTCCTTCCCGCGACAATAATATCTTCCTTTTTAACTTCTTTGGCAAATTTCGGATCAAGGTCTTCCAAGGCATGAATAGCCATCTCTTTTGGATCTGTTATGGTATAAGTATATTTACCTGGAAAGATAACATCAGTATTTACATCATCACCATATTTCCATACTTTTCCTTTAATACTCATTTAAATCCCCCCTTATATCGGTAATCTCGCCATAGAGGGAAGAAACCGCTACGGTTGCCGGACTGGCCAAGTAAACTTCTGCTTCTTTACATCCCATTCTTCCCTGAAAATTTCTATTGGCAGTGCTCAAGCAAACCTCTCCCGGGGCCAAGGCTCCTTCATGGGCACCCAAACAGGGTCCACATCCCGGATTCATTATTACTGCTCCGCTTTTGACTAATTCCTGAAGGATTCCTAATTCCATCGCCTGGGCAAAGACCTCCATTGAGGCAGGAAAAATTAATAATCTGACTTTGTTGGAGACCTTTCTGCCACGAAGAATTTCACTGGCAATTTTCAAATCATCTATCCTCCCGTTGGTGCAGGTTCCGATCAACGCCTGATTAATTATAGTCCCAACCACATTTGATACAGGTTTTACATTGTCTACGGTATGAGGGCAGGCAACTTGAGGTTCTAGACCGCTTACATCATAATCCATAATTTTTTCAAACTCAGCATCAGCATCTGACTTAATTATTGTATATTTTCTGTTAGTTCTCGAAGCAAGCCATTGGATAGTCTTATCATCCGGTTCTACATATCCTATTTTTGCTCCCATCTCCACTGCCATATTGCATAAAGTCATCCTGCCGCTAATATCCATTTCCCTGATTACTTTACCGCTAAATTCCACCGCCCTATATAGCGCTCCGTCTGCACCTAAATCTCCAATAATATGAAGAATAATATCTTTGGGGTATACTCCGAATGGTACATCTCCCTTAATATTTATCTTGATAGTCTCCGGTACTCTAAGCCAGATTTCATCTGTAGCCCAGATGGAAGCAACTTCACTTCTACCGATACCAGCTGCAAAGGCTCCAAATGCTCCATAAGTAGTAGTATGGGAATCTGCTCCTAAAATTAGACTACCGGGGATGACATATCCTTTTTCCGGAAGAACCTGGTGGCAAACCCCTATATTAATATCATAAAAATTTTCAATTTTTTGTTCCTGGACAAATTCTCTTATCTCTTTATGATTGGAAGCGTATTTTTCTGTTGCGGCAGGAATACAATGATCCAGGGGAATTACTATTTTCTCTGGATGCTTTACTTTATCAATTCCGATCTGTTTGAATTT
>JAHIPJ010000065.1 GCA_018894445.1 Actinomycetota bacterium | reverse complement strand
TATGGTACTGATATCAATCCAGCTCTAGAACTCAAAAAGATGATAGAAGAGGACAACAAAATTAAGATTGACGAGCTGATTTTAACTGAAGTAACCGCAGTTATGAGTGCTCATACCGGTCCTGGAATCTGGGGGGTATCTTCTTGTCCTGTGGTAAGTAAATAATTCAGGAATAAAAATATCTCCAATTGAGGTTATTATCACGGTTCCAATATTTATGTATAGGGATTAGCCAATCAAGTGTTTTTATAATTTGAATTATGCTGTTAGAATATCTGTTTGTTGATAATATATTTATGCTATCAATAATAGGTATTAATTAAAAGGATGTGAGAGTGGGTTTTACAAATTAAGAGACAGGGAATGCTTTTAGCTATCACTTTTCTCATATCATTCTTTGATTAAATTAATATTGTTCGATATTTAACAGATTTCTTGATACCCCAAAAAGAAGATCTCCTGTTCTTTCAAGATGTAAAATAATATCTGCAAAAACAACCCCTGAAAGTGGCATACATTCACCATGCTGGAGTCTTTTTAGGTGGTTTATCCTTATTTCTTTTACCATTAAATCTATTTCAGATTCAATTTTTTCGCATTGTTTGAGCTTGTCTAAATTGTTATTTTCCATACCTGATATTAAGAAATTAAGCAGATGGTTGACTTTATCATGTACCGCTTCTAGTTCCTGAAAAGCAATTTTACTAAAAGTCATATTATTCTCTTCTTTTACAAGCATTAGATAGAGTATACTTTCAGCATGGTCACCGGCTCTTTCTGCATCATAGGCTATATGATATAAATTGGTTAGCATATTGGACAGTCTTAAACCCAATGATTTTTGTGATACTTTAGTCAGGTATCTTATTATATCTTCTGTAATGCTGCCTACAGCAGATTCCCTGTCAAGTACCTTTTTTTCAATAAGGGTATCTTTTTTATGCAGTCTTTCAAATGAAAGATTTAACATGGTATGAGTTATTTTGATTACCCTTAATAACTCTTTTTTTGCCTGCTCTAATGAAAGAGATGGGGTACCAATTAGTCTACTGTCCAGATATAACGCATTTTTATGCACTATTATATCTTTACCTGGAAAAGATTTTACAACTAATTTTTCAAATAATCCAATCATTGGGAATAGGATTATAGTGGTAACTACATTAAAAATAGTATGAATGTTTGCAATCTGGTGAGGAACGCTTTTTCCGGTTAAACTTGCAATTAAAGGCTGGAGCCTAAATCCATATAATAGAATAACAAATACTATAGTTCCAAGGATATTAAATAGTAGATGGGAAAAGGCGGTTCTTTTAGCGGTAACCGTTGTGCCGATGCTTGATATTAGAGCAGTAGCACAGGTACCGATATCGGCTCCTATAAGGATGGGAATAGCAGCTTCTATAGGCATAAGTCCCTGAGAAGCAAGAGCTATAAGAAGCCCAATTGTGGCTGAACTGCTCTGCAGGAGTGCAGTCAAGCCCAACCCTGCCAGTATCCCATAGAATGGATTTCTGCTGAAAACAAGGAGGAAGTTTTTAAAGATTTCATTATCTCTAAGGGGCTCTAGTGCTCCTTTCATTACTACCATTCCAAGAAATAGAAGTCCAAGCCCAATTATAGTCATTCCAATATTTTTATATCTTCTTCTCCTGCTTAAAAAATGCATTAAGAATCCTATGATTATTAGAGGATAAGCCAGCATATCTATTTTAAAAGATATTATCTGGGCAGTTACTGTGGTGCCGATATTTGCACCCATTATTATTCCTATTGCCTGTCTTAAGGTTAGAAGGCCGGCATTTACAAAACCAACTGCCATTACTGATGTCGCGCTGCTGCTCTGGATAATCGATGTAGTAAAAAGGCCTACCAGTACCGTAGACCAGGATTTTTTTGTCAGGGTATTTATTACTGTTTTTAATTTATTGGATGTGATTTTCTGGAGACTATCACTGAGTCTGGTGATACCGAAGATAAAAAGGGCCAGCCCACCAAGTACTTCTATAACTAATTTAAAATACATAAATTAATGTAAGCTTGAATTTATAATGGTCAACGGTGATTATAATAAAAAAAAGTGAATTATTAAATAAAAAAATTTAAATTAAATCACTTAAAAATTTTTTTGTTACAGCCAATTTGAAATGTTGGAAGGTAAGTCAAATTATAGCATCGATAATAAATCTTATTCCCAGGTAAAATAAAAACAAACTGCAAGCAGCAAGAATTCCGTTATATATTTTCTGGTTGAAAAATTTACGTCCGGTTTTTACTAAAAACCCGATGAATAAGTACCAGATGAAATCCGCGCTGATATGGCCAATGTAAAAAGAGGAAACACCCGGTGTATTGAATTCTACGCTTTTTACAAGAAATGCCGCTCCTATACTGATCCACCAGATAAACCAGTAAGGGTTCATAAGACTTATCAGAATGCCTTTAAGTATTACTGTCAAGGTTGATTTCCCGGCAATAGTCCTTTTCTTCTGCATTGATTTGAAATCTATTGTATATTTCTTTTTAAAAATTGAAATTATAATATCAACTCCTATATATAAAAGGAAAACACCCCCCAGTACCCCAATTATTTTTGCAATAAGGGGGTTGTCTAAATATTTTAATATTCCAAAAAAGAAACTTATTACCACTACTAATTCTAATAAGGAATGGCCTACCACAATGAAGAAGGAAGTCCAGAATCCCTTTTTAGCAACACTGCTGATTACCAGGGTGAGCATGGGGCCCGGTACCAGTGCCCCGGAAAAAGCTACAACCATAGAGCCTATAAAAATTTGATAAACCTCATTCATTTTTTTTATTTAAAAAAGACGGACTTAAAACTTTCTGCTGTTTAAAAAAACTCCGGTATTTACTTTAACATTTACTCTGAAATGACTTTATTTTCAAGTTTTCCAATATTTTCAATCTCACAAATTACCACATCTCCGGACTTTAACAGTTTTTTCTTTTTCATAAATACCCCCACTCCTGCAGGAGTTCCGGTTGATATAAGGTCTCCTGCCTCTAAGGTAATAGACCTGGAGATGTAAGATATAAGCGGGTAAACCCCGAATATCATATCCGATGTATTTCCATTCTGTCTTAGCTTGCCATTCACATAAGATTTAAGGTTCAGATTCTGAGGATTGGGTATTTTATCTTTACCAACAATAACCGGACCGAGAGGCCCGAAGGTATCAAAACTTTTTGCCCGGTACCACTGCGACTCATTTTTCTGGATGTCTCTGGCAGTAATATCATTCATTATTGTATAGCCATAAATATAATCTGATACTTTATCCTCAGGGATATCTTTCATCTTTCTGCCTATCACAACTGCAAGCTCTACTTCATAATCAAGTTCTTCAACTTCCCGGGGATATAT
>JAHIPJ010000004.1 GCA_018894445.1 Actinomycetota bacterium | reverse complement strand
ATTTTTTTTCTCTTCCGGCGTATTACTTTCAAATTTTTTTACTTCTTTAGGTTTACCAACTACGGCTAAATATTTTTTTTGATGATTTTTCACCAAGAAAAAATAATTATTATCTTCTGATTTTACAGAAGATGGATATGCTTTATATCTATCACCATAATGTTTATCAAATAATTGCAAAACATTCTCTTTATTCATCAATTTCTCCTTCTAAATTAAATAACCTTATTTGATTTTCGTACATCAAAGCCTTTACTGCTCTTACTCCACCATTATAAGTTATTTGCCCACTTGAAACAAGCTTTCTTACTGCCTTACATATTATTCTGTCAAAAACTTCAAACCTGCTTCCTTCCAATAAAATTTTCCTGCCATCACAGACTGGTGCTCCACTTGAAGTAAGAAGAGAAGAATTTGCAGTATGTAATAAATATTGCTCCATCACATAAGGAGAATCATTATGCCACCAGGGAAATCCAGAGTGAAACTCCCCCAGCAGGAGCTGGGGGCATCTTTTGGCTACAAGCGAAAAACGAGCTTGAGCCCTCCTTCGGGCGGGCTGCCGCTACATCTCCAGACAGGAGTCTGGAGTTTTATGCGGCTCAATAAAAAACCCTTTACAGATTTCTTTTGTTTTTAGATAAACATTCTATAAACTTGTTGTATATAAAATTTATTTATATATCTTCTTGCTTTTGTATAGTATCTTTATAGTTTGGAAATTATAATTAAGTATATTTCTGTTTTATCCTTTCCTCGGTCGGAAAAAATTAAACAATTCACTAAATGTATTAAGAATTGGTTTTAACCATAATATTATCATAAAAAATTTACGTTCATCAATAGGTTCTGTTTTTCTAACTTCATGGAAAGTTCTTGACAAAAAACCATAAATTATCAACCGTAAAATACCTGAGATAACAAAAATAGTTAATAATTTTGATTCTTTTATTTCCGGTAAATACTGTATTAAATATCCGCCTAATATAGCACCTATAAAAAGAAATACTCCTACAGTAACATTAAAATACGCTATTGCACGTACACGTTTTGTTTCTTTTACAGCATCAAAAATAAAATTACCCATAGCTAACGCGAATCCAGACCACAAATAACCTCCAACAACATTTATAACTATAAGATATATAACATTAGAAGAAAAAACCCATAAAACAGGAAGTATAATGTTAAATGCAAAACATATTTTAACTATTTTTGCATTACCGATTTTATCTGAATAATATCCCCAGAATGGTAAACTTAACATACTAATTATTGCTCCTGATAAAATTATAATAGTATAAGTAGTATAATTAAACTGTAACTCTTTTAACATATATACACCAAAAAATGGTGCTGCTAAAAAAATTGAAAAATGCATAAGTGCAATATAGAACGCAAATTTAGCAAAATTACTCTTTGGTAACCGTTTAACAAAATCTATATAAGTAAATTTATCCTCTTCATTAATTGTAATCGGTATATCAGTCATTTTACTGTTAAAATAACCTGAAATAAATCTACATATTGTTGCTAACATAAAAATTATTATAAACCCTGTAAACTCATAAAATAAATCTAATATTAATCCTGCAATAAATCCACTACCAATTGCTATAAAACCTAATATTTTTCCACGCCAGGCAAAATATTTCCCATACCCTTCTTTTGGTACAGTTTCACTCATTAAAGATGACCATACTGGTGAACCGACTGCACTCATTGCTCCAGAAAACATAATAAAAAAAATGAATAATCCAACGCTATATGATTTATCTTTAAAAAAAACCGGAATAAATAATATAGGAATTATAAATATTGCTTGTAAATAACTAGCGAAAGTAACAATTTTAACTCTATTTTTAAATCGTTCTTGTATACCAGCAGATGTTAACTGAATTAATGAAGCAAACAGGATTGGTAAAGAGCTGAGTATTGCTATATGAAAATTTGTAGCACGTAATGCCAATGCAAATGGTAATACATAATTTGCTGTAAATCCCGTCATTAACGCTGTAAAAATACCATCCCAGAACGAATATTTTAAACTCTTTTCTCTCCAATTATTAGCATTATCCATAAAAAACCTTTCTGTAATTAAATTTATGAATTAATCTAAATATAAATGAATACCCTAACAAGTCTTATTTTTTCTGTAAATGTGTCTAGTGGGAGGGGTTTACTCCAGGTCAGTTTCTTTTCTTACTCGATCTGGATGACCTTCGAGAAAGACCTTACCGGATCGATATTGCCAATCAGGTAAATGCCTTTTTTTGCCTGTTCAACTGTTAATATTCTTCCTGCTCCAACTAAAAGTTTAGGAAGATCTTTGGTCAGGATTTCAATTGACTCTTCTGCAGTAGAAGTTCTGAAAGTAATCTCAGCAATAGGGAGATCACCATCAATAAGTGCTCTTCCAAGAGGAAGAGCATCTTCGGCTTTTTCGATTTTAACCACCGGAACAATCCCCAGCTCACCGATTCTCTCAAGAATTTTATTCAACTAAATGTCCCCTTTTTGTAATTTATCATCATATCCTAATCTTTTAGATACTTTTTTACTTATCTCAATAAGAGCTTCTTTTAGATTATTTTGTACCTTTTTATCTATCCTGAAAGCAGGGCCTGAAATACTGACAGCCGCTATTACTCTTCCTTGATAATTCCTAATAGGGGCAGCTACACAGCAAACATCCTTTTCGTTTTCTTCTCTATTTAAAGCAAAACCCTGTTCTCTTACTTTACTAAGTTCTTTTTCTAATTCCCTTTTATCAGTGATGGTATTCTCGGTAAGGTGAGGAAGCACTTTTTCCCCTAATATTTTCTTTCTTTCTTCCGCTGAAAGATAGGTTAACAGCACCTTCCCTAAAGCAGTACAGTGAATAGGAGCTCTTTTACCCACGTAAGAGATCATTCTTATGGTTTGAGAAGACTCTTCTTTAGCTAAATACATAACTTCTCCTTCTTCCAGAACTCCTAAATGGACAGTTTCATTACACTGTTTTACTAATTCTTTTAAATAAGGAGTAGCCTCTCTTACCAGGTCTATTTGCTGAAGTTTGGCCATACCTAACTCTAATACCTTCAGACCTAGTTGGTATTTCTGAGTATGGGAATCTTGTTCTATATAACCCCGGTGTTTTAAGGTATCTAATATACGGTGAGTGGTGCTGGGATAGCTTCCTAATTTTTCACTGAGCTCAGTCATGTTCATAGCGGAACCTTTTTTAAGTAGGAGTTCAAGAACGGAAAGAGATTTATCCAGAACTTTTATGGGGTAATTAGGTTTTGCTTTTTTCATCTTGTTTTCCTTATTCCTTTTCTACATTATAGAAATAGATTCTATCTTTATGTTTTTCATAGTATACAACATGAACTTTACTTTTGTTAACTTTTTTTATAAAATTTTTTTTATAAGATCATAAAATACTCATTACAAATAAAAAATTAGTGGACAAGGAATTGATATGAATGGAAAATCGAAAAGGAAGATTCATGCTTTTATCGATTTTAATAATAATTTCATAATTATTAAAGGATAAAATAATTTCTGGAGAATATATTCTATTGGTTTTTATGAAAGCAAAAATAGCAGCACATACTTAACTATAAAAAATAATCTAAATACTTTTTTAAAAATCAAGAAATAATTTAAATTCTCATTTTTAAAAAATTATTTTTATGGTAAAAGATCAATT
>JAHIPJ010000064.1 GCA_018894445.1 Actinomycetota bacterium | reverse complement strand
ATGAGGAGTTAAAATCGAAATACTCCGAAGATTTAATAAGGCTGGTAAGAATAAGCGGGCTCGGGAAAAAGAGAATGTTTAAAATCTATGATACTTTTAATATCAAGAGCCTGGAAGATCTAAAAGATAAGCTGGTAGATAATCACAGAATTGCTAATGTCCTTACAGAAGCTGGTTCAGGCAAAGATAAGGCAGGTGAATCTTATACTGAAAGGCTTAAGCAATCACTGGATTATATGGAAAGCATAAGGGGAATGTTCCCCAGATGGCAAGTTGAAGTCTATTTAGATGAAATAAAAAATAGTCTTTATAAAATTAAAGATATTGAAAGATTTGTTGTTGTTGGTTCCCTGAGGAGAAAGAAATCTATAGTAAAAGACATAGACATACTTATACAGCCTTATTTTAACAATCCGTTATATGATTTTGAAAAGAGCAAGAAACTGCTGGGAGAAATCCAATCACTTAGTTTTATAAAAAGATTGGTAAGCAGTGACATAAGGAAAGAAAATATAAGTGCATTATTTGAAACTGTTTTTGGAATAGAAATTGAGTTTATTATAAGCAGCGATAAAAATTGGGCTGTAGATATGCTGTGTACTACTGGGAGTAAAAAGCATGTAAAAAAATTAGAAAGAATAGCTCAGAAAAAAGGGTATTTTAAAAGCGGAAGGATAGATACCGCTGGTTTTTCTGAAAACAGCGGGGATGGGAAAAGAAATTATCTACCAGCTGATGATGCCTTTTATGAGAAAAATATTTACAGTAAGTTGGATTTACAATATATACCTCCGGAGCTGAGGGAGGATCTGGGAGAAATAGAGCTGGCGGAGAATTTTCTGGTGCCATCGCTTCTGACTATGGAAGATATAAAGGGTGATCTTCATATTCATTCCAGATGGAGCGACGGAATTATAAGTCTCGATGACATGGTTGAAAGAGTAAAAAAATTTAATTATGAATATATAGCAATCACCGACCACACGGAGAGTAGTTATTATGGCAGGGGCCTGGATGCCAAAAAATTGCAGGAAAAAATAAATTATGTTAATAAATTAAAATCCAGATTTAAAGATTTTTATATTTTAATGGGTTCAGAAATCGAAATCAGGGGAGTTGGTAAATTAGATTATCCTGAAAATATAATCAAAAAAATGGATATCGCAATCGGTTCGATGCATTCATCCTTTTTAAATACCAGAGCTGAGAATACAGCCAGAGCGGTCAGTGCAATTGAAAATAGGTACATTGACTTTATTGGGCATCCTACAGGAGTAGTTTTTGGAAACAGAGCACCCTATTCTATTGATGTTGACAGGTTGGTTTCAGCAGCGGCTAAAAATAATAAAGCTCTGGAAATAAATTCATATTTTTTAAGAATGGATCTTAATGAGCAAAATGTCCGTAAAGCCAGAGAGATGGGGGTAAAAGTGGTTATAAATACGGATGCTCACCGTCCCAATAATATGGATATGATAAGACTGGGAGTAGATATTGCAAGAAGAGCAGGAATCCAGAAAAAAGATGTATTAAATTCGCTTGCGCTTAAGGAATTAAAAGCATGGAAGAAGCAAAGAAGTTAGCCGTTTATTTCTTATAATATTTAAATATCTTCTTATCTTTAAAATCAGGTATGAATAAATCCTCTTTACTGTTCAGTGATATATGATCCTGTGTCCAGCCGGAACTAAAACCTCTCTTTTCGGCATATTTTACTACTTCCAGATATTCTTTTGCTGTAATCATTCTATATAATTCAGGGTACCCGGATGCCTTATAGGTTGGATGATACTGGGCCATGATGCTCAAGTAAACATCGGTGGATAGTTCATTTTTAATAAAGTCCAGAGTCTTTTTGATTCCTCCGATATTTTCAGGTAAAACCAGCAGTCTTATCATCAGCCCCTTTAAGGCTACTCCTTCCGGGTCAACTTTAAGTCCTCCTACCTGTCTGTACATTTCTTTAACTGACTGATGGTTATACCGGACGTATTCTTCAACCATTGAATATTTTCTGGCCATGTCGTCATTGCTGTACCTCATATCTGGCATATAGATATCAATAATCCCATCCAGCATTTTTATAATCTTCGGGTTATCATATCCGCCGGTATTAAACACTGTGGGGACTGAAAGCCCTTTATTTCTGGCAATGGAGAGAGCTTTTACTATTTGCGGGATCCATATAGAAGGAGAGACGAAATTGATATTATGACAACCTGAATTCTGTAATTTAATCATACTATCCGCGAGTTCCGATATACTATATTTCGCTCCCTCAAATTCCTGGCTTATCTGATAGTTCTGACAGTAGACACATTTCATATTACAGTAAGAAAAGAATATAGTTCCTGAACCCCTGTTTCCTGAAATTGGAGGCTCCTCTCCATGATGGGGCATAACTGACGATATTACAGGATTGTAGCCGGCATTACAGAAACCTTTCTCTTCTGATTTTCTGTTAACTTTGCATTTGTGGGGGCATATTACACATTTATTTAAAATTCTATCCAGTGATTTTAAAGGTTCAAAAATTTTCATGTTAAATAAGGTACTATTTGGATTAAAGTAATAAAGTTAAGATATAATAATTTTACTGCTCTGTGAATGGTTTTTTTCTTTCAGCTACTTTCAGTTTGCTTATACTGGTTAAATTATTAAGATAGTTGAGGGTTTCATCAATAAGCTGGGGATTTTTTTTTAGAATTTTTTCAATCTTATAAATTCTGTATTCCAGGAAATATTCAGGGGGTATATCCAATCCATCAGAAATTAGCTCTATAGTTGTGATTGGAGGATAACTCTCTCTTTTTTTTAGTTTACTAAAATAACTATAGTTTAAATTTGTTTTGTTTGCCAGACTTCTGAGCTTTATCTTCTTTTTCTCTATTATTTCTTTTAAAGCTGTACCAAATTTTTTATTGGAATACATCATATAGGGTTGAATTAATTTAATCTTTTATCACTTTAAATCAATTCTATAATATTAGAGTAAGTTCTATAAGGTTTTTACAAGTAACTTATTACCAGCTTTTT
>JAHIPJ010000063.1 GCA_018894445.1 Actinomycetota bacterium | reverse complement strand
GGAAGATGACTGAATCAAAGCATTATTCTATTGCGGTTATACCCGGAGACGGCACAGGACCGGAAGTTATAGTGGAGGGCAAAAAGGTTCTCGAGGCCGCAGGTAAAAAACATAACATAAGTTTTGAATTTACCGATTATAATTTTGGTGGCGACAGGTATTTAAAGACTGGCGAGACACTTCCGGATTCTGCCACTACCGAACTGAAACAATTTAAAGCAATATATCTTGGCGCTATTGGGCATCCTGATGTACAGCCAGGAGTTTTAGAGGTTGGCATTTTATTGAAATTAAGATTTTCGCTGGATCAGTATATAAACTTAAGGCCGGTAAAACTTTATCCCGGTGTTGACTGTCCTCTGAAGGACAAAGGTCCGGAAGATATAGATTTTGTGGTTGTAAGGGAGAATACGGGAGGACTGTATACAGGTCACGGCGGTGTAACCAGAAAGGGAACTCCGTATGAGGTTGCAACCCAGGTGATGGTTTATGACAGGCAGATGGTCGACAGATGCCTGGAATATGCTTTTAATCTGGCAAGGGAAAGAAAAGAAGAAGGGAAACCGGGAAAGCTTACCCTGGTTCATAAAACAAATGTGCTCACTTATGTAGGAGATCTGTGGTACAGGGCATTTATGGAAATGGCAAAGAAGTTTTCCGATATTAAAACGGATTATAATCATATTGATGCTGCATGTATGTGGATGATAAAAAATCCTGAATGGTTTGATGTTATTGTTATACCAAATATGTTTGGAGATATAATTACCGATCTTGGAGCGATGATCCAGGGTGGTATGGGAATTGCAGCAGGAGGAAATATTAATCCCGGTGGAACTTCAATGTTTGAACCCATAGGAGGCTCTGCTCCAAAATATACCGGAAAGAATGTTATAAATCCGCTGGCGGCAATAGAAGCGGGAAGAATGATGTTAAAGCACCTGGGAGAAAAAGAAGCAGCCAAGTCTATTGAAGATGCCGTTGCTTATGTGTGCACTAAGATAAAGAGTTTAAGTGCCGATAAGATGGGCTACAGCACAACGGAAGTAGGGGATATGGTGGCTGGTCATATTAGAAGTAATTAAAGAGAAAGGAAATATTCTTCTGTTATATAATTACTGATATTTTATCAATTTATTTAATTTTGAAATCTGGTGATAATATTCACCAGATTTCTTTGTTTTTCTTTTTAAATCAGGTGAGCTGTAATTGCCAGACAGAGCTTTTCTTAAGGGCTGGAGTAACATACATGCTTGTTATATGCCTACCTCTATGTGAGGATAATTTTCTTTAATATAATCATATACTATTCTGTGAGCTTTACGCATATTACTCAAGACCTTATTTCCCAGATAGGGATTGGTTATTTTAAAAATTATAAGGATACAAATATCTATTTAGATAATGTTTTATATTGGAAAAAGTGCTGTATGTTCTTTTAAATAGGTTAAAAGCACTTCGAAAAGTACCTCGAAACTACCTGTTGCCTATATAAAAATCTAAACGAACTATTGACAAAAAAAAATTTTTATTTATAATTAAAACGTGTTAGTAATTAAAACGTGTTAGTAATTTATTTTTATTTTCCAAATGAAAAAGCACTCTGGAACAAAAGACATAGCTAAGTTAGCCAATGTTTCTAGAACAACAGTTTCATTTGTACTGAATAATCGAACTGATATGAAAATATCTGAAGCTACACGCAAAAAAGTTTTGAACATAGCTAAAGAGTTAGATTATTATCCCAATGCAATAGCTACAATTCTTGTTAAAAAAAAGACAAGAACAATAGGTCTTGTTTTGTGCCAGGAGCTGGGTAGTGTATTTTCTGATGTACTTATCCCGCAGGTTCTTTTAGGTATAAGCACAGTTGCAGGAAAAAAAGGTTATAAGATTCTTCTCCAATATATTGAAAGTTTAAAAAATAAGGATAATTATTATCACTTAGCAAGGGAAAAACGAATAGACGGGATAATTCTTTCAGGCCCACGATCAGATGATGTAGAACTTCTAAGATTAAAAGAGGAAGGATTTCCAATTGTATTAATGGGACAAGCAGAAGAAGAGGATTTTAGTTGTTCTGATATAGACAATATAAAAGCAGCAAGAAAAATAGTTTCTCACCTGATATCTCATGGTCATAAGGAAATTGCAATGATTACCAATGCTCCTCTTAATTACACAGCAAGTAAATTACGTTTATCAGGGTATAAAGAAGCATTAAAGGAAAATCATATAAATTTTAATAATGAGCTTGTAGGTGTAGGAAATTTTACACCACAAAGTGGTTTTAAAGTTATGCAGAAGTTATTGTCTCTAAAAAAAATACCTACGGCTGTTTTTGTAGCCTCTGATGTTGTGGCTTTTGGGGTTATG
>JAHIPJ010000062.1 GCA_018894445.1 Actinomycetota bacterium | reverse complement strand
TCTCTTCCTTTTCTGGTCTTGGTTTCTCCATAGGAGTTGGTATAAATTCTATATAAGCTTGCTCAGCTAAATCTTTTCCTTCTTTCTCCAGCTCTTTCCCTGAAATTATCTGAGTTGAAGCAACTACCTCTTTCTCCAACAGTACCCTATTTACTAACTCATCTTCTGCCTGATTATCATCGTAAACGTCAGGATTGCATGCCCTGAAAAGAACCTTTCCATTCTTATCTGTGAGGGTGAGTATATCTAAGTGCTCCTCTTCTCTTATTCGCACAAGCTCTTCTTCTATACCCTCCAGATCACTTTTCAAAAGTGCTTCTTTTATGAAAAATCTTACAGCAGTCAGTCTCGCTAAGTCTTTGATCTCTTTAAGTTCTCTTTCATATATCTCTCTTGCCGAATTCAGATTGGTTCTGACCTTATCCTGTTCCTCTCTTATCATTCCATCTACTATTAGATTTACCCCCACAAAGGTGGCAACAAAACCAGTAACAATTACCACAGCAAGGAAACTTACAATTAATTTTATTCTCAAAGAGATCTTCATATCGGAATCGTTTTAATTATAATAAGATTTTCTCTATATTTGAAGAAAAAAATAATTCTTTAATAGCTAACTACTTATCCTCTCCTAGTTTTTAGAATTCCTTTATAAACTTACCTTTAAGAAGCTTTCCTAAATAAAAATTTTTTCTTCTCCTTGACATGAAATAAAGGTATATTATAGTATTTTATAAACAATTGCGAGAAATTTCAAAAATAGCTGTTAAATTAAGTAAAATAGGCAATTTAACGTTCTTATGTTGTGATAATTTTCAGAGTGTAAACCATCACCAGGAGGATTAAATAAGTGGGAGATAAGAAAGAAGCTATAGTTGTCAATGAATTAGATTTTAATTTCCGTGAGGAGATTACTTCTCAACCAGGTGGAGAAAATATAAAAAGATGCTTTAACTGTGGGACATGTGTTGCCGGTTGCCCCATTACTGAAATTGATGAGGAATTTAATTGCCGTAGGATTGTGCACCAGATACTTCTGGGCATGCGCGAGGAGGTTCTTTCTTCTCCTGCAATCTGGCTTTGTTTAGAATGTTATCGTTGTTATGCACGATGTCCACAGAAAGTAAATTTTACTGATATTATGAGAATCTTAAGATATTTAGCTATTAAAGGTAATTATGTCCCGGCTCAGACATCGAAACAGATAGAGGATTTAGATCGTTTTATTCAAGAAATTCGCTGTAGCTTTATAAAACATACCTTCAAACCGGAAGAAAAGATAGCTAAAGAAATAAAATCAAAGATTGACCAAAAGCTAAACACCATAAAATCTTATCATTGAAGAGGAAGCAAACCTCTTCTCCAAGGGGAGAGTAAATAATGAGAATAGAAAGATTTAAAGGATAATTTATGCACAAGAGAGTCCTTGTTGTAGGCGGCGGCATAGCTGGAATTCAAGCTTCTTTGGATCTAGCTGAGATGAATATTGAGGTGTATCTGATAGAAAAGGGTCCGAGTATCGGCGGAAGAATGACCCAATTAGATAAAACTTTCCCTACAAACGATTGTGCTATGTGTATTCTTTCTCCAAAATTAGTAGAAGCAGGAGCGCATCCCTATATTAAGATTATTACCAATGCTGAGTTAGAGTGTATAGCTGGTCAGGCTCCTTATTTCCGGGCAACTGTCATTAAGAAACCCCGTTATGTCAACGAAGAAAAATGTACAGGTTGTGGTATTTGCATGACTAAATGTCCGGTGAAAATACAGGATGAATATAATAAAGGTTTAAGTAAAACCAAATGTATCCATATCCCTTTTCCTCAAGCTGTTCCTGCAATACCAATAATAGACAAAGAAAATTGTCTTTATTTCAAAAAAGGTAAATGTAGAAACTGCGAAAAATTCTGTGAGATGAAGGCAATTGATTTCAATCAGAAAGAAGAAATTATAAAAATTGATGTGGGGAGTGTAATTCTGGCCCTGGGTTCGGAAGAGTTTGATGCTACCCTCAAAGATGAATATGGTTACAAAACTTTTCCAAATGTAATGACTTCCATTGAATTTGAAAGAATTCTAAGTGCTTCCGGTCCTACCCAGGGACATATTCTAAGACCCTCTGATGGGAAAGAACCGAAAAGTATCGCCTTCATCCAGTGTGTTGGTTCCAGAGATATGCAGTTAGGCAATGAATACTGTTCTGCTATATGCTGTATGCAGGCAACTAAGGGTGCGATAATTGTCCAGGAGCATCTTTCCGGGGTCAAGACTTCTATATTTTATATGGATATACGGGCATACGGCAAAGATTTTGACAAGTTCGTAGACAGAGCAAAAAGTGATTATCAAGCGAGGTTTATCCATGCACGTATTTCTTCAATAGAGGTTAATCCAGATACCGAGGATTTAATCATTCAGTATGCTACCGATGAAGGTAAAATAAAAAGAGAAGAATTTGAATTAGTAGTTCTTTCAGTCGGATTAATATCTACAGGTAAAATCAAAGAAACAGCTGGAAAATTGAATATTGAGTTAAATGAATGTGGTTTTTCAAAAGCATCCACATTTACGCCGGTTTCCACTTCCCGGGCAGGTATATTTGTAGCAGGAACTTTTTCCGGACCAAAAGATATACCGGAAACAGTAATGGAAGCTTCAGGAAGTGTATCCAGTGCTTCCTCTTTACTGGTGGAGTTTCCCGTTAAAAAGATAAAAGAGGAATTACCCAAGGAGATAAATATTGAAGGACAGCCGCCGCGAATAGGCGTTTTTGTTTGTCGGTGTGGAATCAATATTGCCGCTACTGTTGATGTAGTCCAGGTTGTTAAATATGCTTCCACTTTAGGTGGAGTTGTTTATTCTCAAGAGTTTATGTTTGCTTGCTCGCAGGATTCACAGAAATCAATCAATGAAAAGATAAAAGAAAAAAATCTGAACAGGGTTGTGGTTGCCGCTTGCACGCCAAGGACCCATGAACCCCTGTTTCAGAAGACTCTTCAGGCTTCAGGATTGAATCCCTATCTTTTTGAGTTTGCTAATATTCGTGAACATTGTTCCTGGGTACATCAGAAAGAAAAGGATTTAGCTACCCAGAAGGCTTGTGACCTGATACGTATGGCGGTTTCTAAGGTAAGATTGTTTAACTCTCTTTACAAAACGACTCTTAACATAAATAAAAAAGCTCTGGTTATCGGAGGTGGGGTAGCTGGTATGGTTGCAAGTCTTGATCTGGCTACCCAGGGGTTTGGAGTTCATTTAGTAGAAAAAGAAGCCGATTTGGGAGGAAATTTTTGCCATATTCATTATACTTTGAGTGGAGAGGAAACTCAAAATTTCCTTACCTCGCTTATCCAGGAAGTAAAGTATAATAAAATGATTAATCTCTATACAAAGAGTGAGATTAAAGAAATAACTGGCTATGTAGGTAATTTCAAGACATTATTAGCTACCGAAAATGGGAAGAAGAAGGAAATTGAACATGGAGTAGTTATTGTAGCCACAGGGGCTGA
>JAHIPJ010000061.1 GCA_018894445.1 Actinomycetota bacterium | reverse complement strand
TCCAATATTTTCACCTGAGGTTTATTTACCTTGAAAGTCGCGGTTTTGATCAGTTCCCCCTTATTATAAAATTCTACCTTGTAATCACCGTACAGAATAATTGATGATTCATCTAAGGGATAAATTTCTGATTCAATAATACCTTCAAAATAATTTTCCTTTTGATCCTTATTGTACTGGTCCTCTTTATCCAGTGCTGTCTCTCCGGTGTCTAGATTTGTCCATTTAAATCTCCAGTTATCCCCGCCTTTAGTACCGGAATATTTTACTGTTGCGTATATATGTTCTGCCGATACATCAAATTCGGTCTTTGTATCCAGAGGTTTGTATGTATCCTCTTCTACGCTTGAAGAAATTACTATATCTTCAAATGTCAGTTTTGGTGTGCAGGCGGAAGAAATCGGAATCAGGCTTATGCAAAAAATTGTTATCAAAGCCGCAGTCATGATTTTATTTATCAGTATTTTTTTCATTATTTCACCCTTTGTTTCTTTTATATTATTAACTTCTAATATTTTATCATCATTATTTAAAAATAATAAATAAAAAAATAAATTTAATTTTATTTTCAGATATAATGAAATAACAATGGAACTGGAAAAAATAAAAATTTTACTAGATGGTGAACCATCCTATCGGTTAAAACAGGTTGAGAAGGCTCTTTATAAGGATTTGACTGGTAGCTGGAATGATGCCACAGCTTTGCCCAAATCACTTAGAGATAGATTAGAAAAAGAAATTCCGATTGTTTTAAATTTTGATGCGGTTACTTCTTTTAAGGGCAATTCTGTGAAAGCAATTGTAGGATTAAAGGATGGTCTAAATGTCGAATCTGTTTTGATGAAGCATGCCGGGGGAAGAAATACTGTTTGTGTGTCATCACAGGTTGGATGCCCGATGAACTGCATATTTTGCAAAACGGGAAAAATTGGTTATTTAAGGAATTTAAGCTACTGCGAGATTGTAGAGCAGGTATTATTTTTTTCATATTATATGAAGAGAACCGGCGGAACTGTGGGTAATGTTGTCTTTATGGGGATGGGCGAGCCTTTTTTAAATTATGATAATGTAATCAAAGCTATAAAGTTTTTAAATGACAGGGGAAAATTTAATATCGGAGCGCGCCGCATTTCTGTATCTACTGCAGGAATCCCCGAAAAAATTAAAAAATTTTCGTATGAGAATTTGCAAGTTAATCTGGCAGTTTCATTGAATTCACCGAATGATGAACTCCGTATAAAAATAATGCCCATTGGTATGAAATACCCAATAAAAGAAATTATTGATGCTGTTAAATTTTATATTAAAAAAACCAATCGAAGAGTGATGTTTGAATATATCATGATAAAAGATTTAAATGATGCAAATATTTTAGCAGAGCAACTGGTGCAGTTACTTAGTGGTATTCTCTGTTTTATAAATCTGATTCCCTATAACGGGGAAGATGATAATCTTAAACCCTCGCCAGGAAGTAGAATAATCAGGTTCAGAAGGATTATTGAAAATAGCGGAATAACTGTAACCGAACGTTTTAGATTTGGGGAAGATATAGATGCAGCATGCGGCCAGCTGGTTTACAAAAAAACTTCCGAAAGTAAGAAATAAGATTAAAAATGATTAGAATTCCAGGAGCACTTATAATATTTTATATTTTTAAAATTGCTGAAATGCTTATCAAAAAATCTGGTATTTTAGTTGCACTAAGTTTTATTATATAGTATATTGCATCATAATAAAATATTAAGGAGATATTATAGATTATGAGTAAAGCAATAAAAATTTCAGACGAGATTGCAAATGAAGCAAGAATATCGGCAAAAGTGACACGCCGTTCTATGGCCGGACAGGTTGAATACTGGGCTTCTATTGGAAAGATTGCAGAGGAAAATC
The DNA here is from genome assembly GCA_018894445.1 of Actinomycetota bacterium. GTDB lineage: Bacteria > Actinomycetota > Humimicrobiia > Humimicrobiales > Humimicrobiaceae > Hydromicrobium. The sequence continues at coordinate 228 of JAHIPJ010000061.1, read as the reverse complement.
CGGACTTATCTTATTCAGCAATCCATGATATTTTGCTTGGAAGGGAGCAGCTTAAGGAAGGGCTTGGAACCCCCTATATTTTTGGGGAAGGTGATTAGAAATTAAAATTATTCAATCACCGCTTTTTAGAAAACAGAAGAAAAAGTTGTACAAAAAACAGATAAAGATACTTGATGAAGAGATTAGAAAAATATTCGAAAACCCAGAAATTAGACAAGAAAAAAGAGG
>JAHIPJ010000229.1 GCA_018894445.1 Actinomycetota bacterium | reverse complement strand
TCGTCTAGGCTTAATACCTCTTCAATATCAATTTTTTCTTTTCTCTTTTTTAATGCTTCTTTTACTTTCTCCGGATTTGAACGGATAAGTTTTATATCTAACATTGCTTTTCCCCTCTCTTTTTCGTATTGCGTATTGCGTATTGCGTATTGCGTCAAGATTTAACACAATTTCCACAAAACTGTCGTTGCGAGCTCCGATTTATCGGAGCGCGGCAATCCCGTGATTAATGAGATTGCTTACCAGTAAACTGTTTAACTAACTATATACTGCATAGACAGGCGAGACGCCTGTCCTCCAGAATTTACAGTTTTGTGTTGTAGGGGTCGGATTTATCCGACCCGGGTTATTTGGGAAATTTTCTTTGGGCGTATGCAATACGCCCTTATAAATTAATGTAATGATATTCGTTCCCTTGTAGGGGCACAATGGATTGTGCCCTTCCTGTCTTTATATTATTTCCGTTTACTTTGGGCACGATACATCGTGCCCCTACAATCATAATATTAACATCATAAGTATATAAAAAACTACCCTAAAAAACAACCTTATTTTAATTTATAAGAATGGAAGAAAACTATATGACTTTCTATATACAGATAAGTACTCCAAAAAATAACTACTTTTTCAAATTATAAAACATCGCTCTAATACTTTAAATAAAAAAGAACCCTAGAAAGGGAAATTTTCCAGAGTTCTCCTTAATTTATCTAAATAGTTAATATCGGTGTACTATGGGTCACCGATTACTTCTTCTTTTTATTCTTGAATAAAGAGAAAAATTAATTCTTTCTACAATTTGACTAAAAACTTTTTTTTTAATTTAAAAAGTAAAAAACAAATTTAAGATAATGCAACCAAAAAGTTTGTTAAAACTTAAACCTTTTCTCTTTAAAGAGTTTTATGCAAGCATCTACTACTTCAGGGTCATACAGGATTCCTTTATTTTTAGAAATCTCTTCTAATGCTTTATCTATACCGAGGGGTGGCCTATACGGTCGGTGAGAGGATATTGCCTCCACCACATCAGCTACAGCTAAGATCTTTGCTTCTATAAGAATGTTTTTACCGGAAAGCCCTTGGGGATAACCTGAGCCATTAATCCTTTCGTGATGTTGAAGTACAACTTGGGCAACCGGCCATGGAAACTCTATCGTTTTCAATATCCTGTAACCAATTCTAGAATGGCATTTAATTATATTAAATTCACTCTTTGTTAACCGAGAGTTTTTGGTAAGAATTTCATTTGGAATACCTATTTTACCAAGATCGTGTATGATTCCAGCCATATGGATTCCATTGATTTTCTCTTTTGAGAAACCTAACTCTTTAGCTATAGCACAGGCGAGATTGGTCACGCGCTGTTGATGAGCAGCAAGATAGAAATCTCTCGTTTTAATTGTTGATGCAAGCATATGGATTACCCCTTTTGAAGTTCTTTGTAGTTTCTTATCACTTTGTCTGATTTTTTCTTCCACTTGCTTGCGTTTGGTAATATCAATATTGACGCCCTTGAATCCAATAAGGCTTCCTTTCTTATCGAGTATAGGCCATCCACTAGTTGAGAGCCAGACTATTTTGCCGTTTTTGTGTATGTTTCGGCTTATAAATCCTTTGAAGGATTGTTTTTTGGCCAATATTTCAAACGCTGCTTTCTCCATTTCTTTCCGTCCATCAGGAGGGAATAAGTCATAAAAATGTTTTTTAATTATTTCCTTAGGTTTATATCCTAATATCTTCTTGACAATAGAACTCGAATAAGTGTATTTTCCATTAGTATCAATCTCCCAAATCCACTCTAAAATATTTTCTGAAACCTTTCTAAACTTTTTCTCGCTCTCTCGCAGTGTCTCCTCTGCGTATTTACGCTCAATGGAATGGCGCAAAGAGCGCACCAATAAATCGCTATTTAAAGAGTCCTTAATAAGATAATCTTGTGCTCCTTTCTGAAGTGCCTTGACTGCAGTTGATTTATCAGCAAGAATGGTCTGTACCACGATTGCAACTTGCGGTGCTTGGGTGTGAACTTTACTGAACATATTAAGCCCTTTGTTCTCTGGTAGACAGAGGTCTAAGAGTACCACGTCAATTCCTCCTTTTTTAAGACGCTTTAAACCTCTCGAGAGACAGTCAACAGATTCCAGTTCAAATTGAATACTCTTCTCTTGAGCAAGCATTTCTTGTATTACTTGAGCATCTAACTGGTTATTCTCAATTAATAGAACTTCGATAGTTTTGTCTAACATTTTATCTTTCTTTCTATTATTATCATATCTTTTCTTTGCATATTTTTATCTCCTTCTATATTTACTTATATTCTTGTTATATAATCGCATAATTTGGTAATTTTTCATATAAGTAAAAAGCTGTATTTCTAAGAAAAGATTGACCTATACTTTCTACTGAAAATACCAATTTTGTAAAATGTCATGGGGACGTTAGTGTAAACTTAGTGGGGTAGTAAGAAAGTAAAAAGAATAGCATCTAAGCAGTTTCTTTCTTTTTTAATCCTGTAAATAATGGGGAAAAGATTCAAAGGATAATAAAAAGGTGTAGACTTACCTATATAAACAAAACCTTTTACATAAAGGAGGTAAGCTACACCCATGAATATTATAACAATAATTACCTTTTTAAGACTTTAGATCCTTAATGTATAATTTTGCACAATTTCGTAGCAGGGGCCTTTTTTTATAAAAATATGCAGCCAGACCATATCCCTACAAAGCTGTTCTGCACAATCTGGTGAGATTCCCACCCTTTCTGATATCTCTCTGGGACAAGCTATGCCCAACTCCTTAACTGTCTGAAAAATCTCTTTTTCACGTTTTGTCATTATTGTTCCAACTCCTGCCACCTTTCTTCACCTCCTTTTTAAGACTGTACATCACTAATTAATAATTTTGCGCGATTTCATAGAATTGTCAATCTCCCAAATCCACTCTAAAACATTTTCTAAAATTTTTCTCGCTCTCTCGCAACGCAAAATTTTACTTGGTCTTATAATATATATTCTTACCTTCATATATACTTATATTCTTATTATATAATTATATAATTTGGTAAATTTTTACATCAGGTAAAAGCTGTATTTTTAAAAAAAGAATCACTTATATTTTCTATGGTTATAATTATGTTGTAGGGTGGCACTCAATATTACTTGAGTGCCACCTTCCTGTCTTTATATTATTTCCGTTTACTGTGGGCACGATGCATCGTGCCCCTACATTACCATTTTGTTTACTTTTTAGATTTCTCAGCGGGCTCTATGGTTCAAAAGGCGGTCATGTTCTCACTAACACTCAATAGGAAAACTATCTCTCTATAAATTATCAATTATCAATGCTTATGATTCCCTTACGGATAGCGTATTTGGTCAACTCCACCGAGTTGTGTATATCGAGTTTATCCATTAAATGGGTTCTGTGGGTCTCAACTGTTTTTACACTGATATACAGTAGTTTAGCGATCTCTTTGTTTGAGTAACTCTCAGCAATCAGTTGCAATATCTCTCTTTCGCGGTTAGTAAGTTCTTTATAATTGGCTTTCTTATCTATATCTTTGATTATCTCAATGTATTTTTTAATAACTTCCTTGGAAAACGATGGACTAACAAAATACTCGCCTTTGTAAACGGTATTGATGGCCAAGATCAAATCTTCAGGTGATGTTTGCTTGTTCATATATCCTGAGGCTCCAAACTCCAAGCAATTCATAATGTACTCCTCATTATTGTACATACTCAAAATCAGAACCTTAACCTCAGGAAATTGCTTCTTGATTTGGCGGGTAGCCTCCATACCATTAAGAATAGGCATGGCAATATCCATCAACACAATATCAGGAATTACTTGTCTAAACTTATCAATGGCTTCATTCCCATTTTTGGCTTCCCCTACTATTTCTATTTTTTCATTATTTTCCAAAAGAGAACGAATTCCCTTGCGAACAATGGTATGATCATCGACTATCATTAATCTTATTTTACTAATAATTCATCCCCCCAATCCAACAGGTATTTCTAGTGACAATTGCAATGCAACGGGCATTTCTATTAACAATTGCGTTCCTTTCCTTAAGCTCGATTTGATGTCTAAATTACCCCCAATAGTCTCTATTCTTTCTCTCATTTCTATTAAACCCAGCCCGTTACTTAATTCTTCTAAGTCGCTAACATTCTTGGTGTTAAAGCCTTTACCATTATCTTTAATTAAAACACAAACTTTGGATTTCTTATTCTCCAGACGTAGATATATATTGTCGGCACAGGCATGTTTGGATATGTTTGTAAAGGCTTCCTGGACAATTCTAAAGATAACTATTTCTATTTCTTTATTTAGTCTCTTTTTCAAATTAATTACTTCAAAGTCAATATCGATGTTTTCTCTTTTTTTATAACTGTTCACATAAGCGCTCAATGCTGGTACCAGACCAAGATCTCTTAATAAAGGTGAGCGTAGATCAATATTTAATTTGCGTAATTGCTCAAATACCTGCTCGAGCTGTGATTTTGTCTCTAACAGTCTTTCCTTGAGCTTATGGAAAGCATGTGATTTTATTGCTTCCTCGATAACTGAAATGTTTATCTTTATTGCCGTAATGTTCTGTCCTATATCATCATGAATTGTCTCGGAGATTTTCCGGCGTTCTTCTTCTTGAGTGTTGATGAGCTTTTTCGACAATCTTTTTAGATTTTTTCTATCTTTCTTGATCTCTTTTAGATAATCTTGCAGTCTTTCTTCATTTTGCACCTGCTCGGTGATGTCCTCATATAATCCTAAAATACCTTTTACCTGGTTATTTATCATGATCGGAGAGGCAGATATGGACACCGGGAATAAAGTACCGTCTTTCTTCCTTCTGATTTTCCTCCTACTAACATATCCCTTGGATAAGACTATTTTTTCTAAAATCTTTCCTTCTTCTATACTTTCAACAGAGGGGTGAATCAATTCACTATTTATGTTTTTACCTTTAATTTCTTTTAAGGAGTAACCAAAAAGTTGGGTAAAACGAGAGTTTATATCTAAAATATTGGACTTCTCATCTATATAGACTAAAGCTTCAGGATTGCCTGTAAAGAGGCTGGCAAATTCTTGCTGACTTTTATCTAACTCTTTTTCCGTTTTCTTCCTTTTCTCTATGTCTATCTCTAAATCCCTGGTTCTTTCTTTTACCTTTTTCTCCAAATTTCTACTATATTCTTCCAGCTCTTCTCTTGATTTTTTCAAGTTAACAGTCATCTCGTCAAAGGCTCGGGATAATTGTCCCACTTCATCAGTAGAGGTATTGCTAACTTTGTAGTTTAAGTTTCCTTTCATTATCTCTTTAATACCCTCATATAATCTTCTAAGTGGTCTGGTAATAGTCCTTGAGGTAAAACTGGAGATAAGTATGCTGAATAAAAGGATGATAACAAATACTAAAATAAGGGTTTGGGTGAGCTTAGTAACTGGAGCAAAAGCCTCTTCGACATCTATCTCGGCGATTAGATGCCAGTTCATCTCGGGGATATGGGTATGTACACTTAAGACCTCTATCCCTCGATAATCCTTAATAATATCTACTTCTTCTTTTGGCGAAGTATCGGGAGGTTCAGCTAGGCTTGGTACTTCAATGTCTTTTAGGTCAACCTTCTGCTTGAGAATAACCTCATCGATAAAGCGAGAGGGGGTAATCATGTAACCATCTTTATTTACCAGGTAGGCTTCTCCGGTCTCTCCTAAGCCGCTATGGTTTGTGGTTATTTTAAATAATGGTTCAGCAGATACTCTAAATACTATTACCCCTAACAATTTATTATCTTCATCCAAAATAGGAGCTGAAAAAGCAAGGGTCTTTCTTTGTTTATGGGAAGAGATATAAACACCTTTAATAAAGACATCTTCTTTCCCTCCTAAAAAATAAGTGTCATTACTCTTGTCTTGCCCTATATCTTCTTCATAACTGGAGGCAATAACAGTACCTTTTGTATCCAAGACAAAGCTGTCGTAAGTATATTCTCCCACCTGGGCAGTATTTTGTAACCTCTGCATAACCTTATTAAATTTTACTGGATAACTTTCTTCTTCCTCTGTGGATAATAAAAGCTCTCTGAAAACTATGCTCTCAGATGATTGTTTAACCGTTTCTTTTTCTAAATCAAGAAAGGTTTTGATGTGTTCTGCCCTGGATTGAGCGGTATTGATTAGATTATTGGTAATCTGTTCTTTGATGATGTTAGTGGATATATTTCTACTAATTAAGATATAGGTCACACTTACAGCTATTAAAAGTGATAACGCGATTATTTGTAATTTTTTTTGAATTTTCATTATTTATTTTTACCGTTGTTCCTTTTAATAAACATAATATTAACAAAATATGTATTTATGAATAAAAATAAAAAACTACCAACTTTTTAAAATAAAATGTTGGTAGTCTGGCAGTCATATCACTAACGTGATTTAGACCCATAACTTTGTGTCTTATCCTTTAGGATAATTTACTTTTTTCAACATCTAAGTAAATTATTCTTTTTTTTGCTATACCCGTTACCTCACCTAAAAATGTGTTTGAAAGCTATATTTTATATACTACATAAGCTTATAATAATCCTTCTTTTTTAAAAAAATTATTTATCTGCTACACCTTTATCGGCGAAATAAGATATCTGCCTAATTCTTCAAACCTCTCTTTTTTCTTATTATAAAAAGGCACTAATTTCTGATATTCCATTACCTTTTCTCTATCTTTTAATTCAATGATTTGAATGTCTTTGGGAAGTTTCTTTTTGATATTGTGATAGGCGCCGAGAAAAAGGATGCCCGTTTCGTCTTGATTTAAAGTCTCATCTATTCTTCTGGAAATAAATTTATCTCTTTTGCTCAAAAGTCTATTT
>JAHIPJ010000060.1 GCA_018894445.1 Actinomycetota bacterium | reverse complement strand
TCCTTCTGAATTAGGGAAAGCAGGTAGTTATATTCAAACTACTCCCCGTATGCATGTTATTGAAAACAGACGTAAAAATGATTTTGTTTTTGTACCGGTGGGATGTACGGAATGTCACGGTGATTATGCCAACACTGGTCTGGATACTTTTATGGTCACCCAGATTTGTGAAGGAGTACGCCGTTATATAAAAAATAGAGATGGAGTAGGATGCAGCTTGGCCTTACCTCCTTTAAATTATGGTGGACATCCTTATCATCACTGTGGTATGGCTGGAACTATTATTATGCCGGAAGATGTAGTTAGAGAAACTATGATTAATGTGATGTACGGACTCTGGAATGACGGTTTCCGCAAACAGATGTGGGTTAATAATCATGGGCAATTATGGATATTAGAATCAGCCATACAGGAATTTTGTAAGCGTTATCAATTACCAGGTATTTATCGGGTAATTGACTGGCATAGGTCAATTAGAGAATTCTTTATTCCTATTGATAGAAAAGATAGTCTCACTACAGATTTTATTCATGCTGATGAAGCAGAAGCATCTGTTGCTCAATTACTCTTCCCTGAGATGCTGGATATGAAGTATGCTGTAGACACTGAGGGTGATTCATTACTGCCCGGAGGTCATTTTGATACCTCGGTTGACCCTTATCATCGACCTCAAGGATGGCAGCAAGGGGAAGGTCAATCTGCAATTGAAAGATCAGCTGTACCAGAAGGAGTAGTAGGCTGTCCGACTCGAGCGAGTGCCGAAAAAGCAAAACGTCCTATCGCTGCTATTCTAAGCTATTTGACTTTGGTTCATGATGAGATTATGGAAACCTATCCGGCTGGTAAAATACCTCCGGTGGAAAAAATCAGTTTGCGTGACCCAAAAGAGATGGAACCATTCTTAAAAGAACCGATGAGCAAAGGCTGGAAATCTGTATTTGAATTGCCATATATCGGGCAAATACAGAAATAGCGGGTAGCGTAGAGCGTTTAGCGTATAGTTATGAAAAAGGAAATCAGAATTCAGGAGATAGTTGTAGGGGCAGACCTCGTGTCTGCCCGAGATAAGTAAACCGTAGGACAGGCGTTCCCCGTTTTCACAGGAATGACAGAAAGGGGACATTTTGCCATACGCCCCTACAATTACTTGCACGAGGTTAATTTTTATTATAATAGGAGTATTTAACAATGAAAAAAAGTATAGTAGTTTCTACTCAGCCTACTAAATTTTCAGCGTTGGCCTTTAAAGAAGATTTTGAAAGGAGTGTTAAGACAGTTGCAGACTTAGGTTTTGACGGTGCAGAATTAGCGATTAGAAATCCTAAAGATTTAAAAGTAGAAGATGTTATTAACATAATAAAAGAAAATAATTTAGAAGTCCCAGCCATAGGTACCGGACAGGCTTACGGAGAAGAAGGTTTAAGTTTTTCTGATCCTGACGAAGCTGTTAGAAAGATGGCAGTAGACAGAATAAAGGACCAGATAATATTCGCCTCCCATTTTGGCGCTCAGGTAATTATTGGCTTAATAAGAGGAATAATAAAAGAAAATGTAGACAAAACAGAAGCCGAAGAATGGACCATTGATTGTTTGAGAAAATGTACAGAGTTTGCAAAAGAATACAATATAGGGCTTACCTTAGAACCGGTAAATAGGTATGAAAGCAATTTTATTAATACCCTCAACGAGGGAATTGAATTTATTAAGCGGGTAGGAGCATCTAATTTAGGGCTGTTGGCAGATACTTTTCATATGAATATAGAAGAAGTTTCAATTTATGAAAGCATTGTTCAAGCTAAAGATTATATTACCCATGTCCACTTTGCAGACAGTAATCGTTGGGCACCCGGCTGTGGTCATCTGGATTTTACCAAGATAGTCCATACTTTGAAAAAGATAGGTTACCAGGGTTATGTCTCTGCCGAGATACTCCCTTTTCCGGACCCGGATAGTTGCGCCCGTCTTACTGCCGAGCACTTAAATAAAATTGAATTTTAGATTAATTTTAATAAATCAATATGAAATTAGTAATCGGTAGATATATTATTTAGAATTAATATGGGAGAAGATCAATGAATAAAGAAGATATCTTGCGACGTTTTTTGAAAGTTTATTTTAATAAATATATAATATATCATCCTTCTATAAAATCAAAAGAAGATAATTATTTTTTCTTAGTTAAAGATGACCAGGCCAAACATTTAACCGTGATTGGCAAACCTGAAGTGGTAAAAAAATTTGAAGGGCTTGTTTCAGAAGAGAAAAAAATTGAAGAAGAT
>JAHIPJ010000059.1 GCA_018894445.1 Actinomycetota bacterium | reverse complement strand
CTCTTTTCCCATTCTTTAAGGCTATTATGAGTCAATCGATATTTGGTCTCTACATCACCCATTCTTAACAGCAATAGATTTCTCCAGTACTCTCTTTATGTTTTTAAACCATTTCTCAAAATCTTTTTTTACAGGGAGTTCGTCAAATGGTTCATCAAACCATATTTTTTCTTCACCAATTATCACATATTCCTTAGTCAATTCTTTAATCTCCATTTCATACTCCTTGTAAGATAATACAGTTTCTTTAAAAAGCCAAGCCTTTTTTTGATAGTTTTGATAATTTTTGGTTAGTATTTAGCAACTGTACTTACCTCCTTAAAAGTAAATTAATATTATTCTATCGAAATTCAGAATTATAAATATTTAAGATTTTATCACAAATTTAAGTAAAAATTTATTTAAAAATTAATTTTATTTAAAAAAGGTAAATACCTGGATAAAAAACCTATAACTGAAGCCATTGAATCTGTTACAAAAACAATTCCCAGAGCTATAAGAAAGATTCCTGAAATAATAGACACTACATTAAGATGCTTGTTTATTTTTTTAAAAAAACTGGAAAAGAAACTTATAAATATACCTGTAAGTATAAACGGTACACCCAATCCAAGTGAAAATATGCTAAGAAGTACAATCCCCTGAAGTAGGGTATCCAACCGGCTGGCCAGAAGTAAAATAGCTGATAAAATCATGCCTACACAGGGAACCCATCCAAATGAAAAAACTACTCCTATAATAAAAGACCCTAAATAACCGGATTTTAAATTAGCAGGAATATTAAACCTTTTTTCAATATTTAAAAAAGAAATCCTGAAAAGACCCATATACTGCAGTCCAAAGATTATCAGTATTACTCCTCCAATTCTGGTAATAATGCCAATGTAGTCTTTCAACATCCGGCCGATAGCAGTAGCAGTTGAGCCCAGGATTATAAAGACTATTGAAAATCCTAATACAAAGAATATGCTATTTAAAAATAGATGGAGTCTTTCAGAAAATCTTATGCTGCTGCTTTTATAAATTGCTCTATCGGACATCAGGCTTATATAAACCGGAACAAGAGGTAAAACACAGGGAGAAATAAATGTCAGCAGTCCGGCAATAAAAGCAGAGAATAAACCAATCTCTAACATTACAATTCATCTTCTATAATATTTTTAAGTTGTTCTCCGGTCATCATGCCGACATTCTTAAAAATAATCTGTCCGTTTTTATCAAACACGAAAGTAGTAGGAATTGCACTTATCCCCCACTTTCCCATAATATTTGCATCATCAATTAAAATAGGGTAACTTATGTCATAATCCTCAACAAAACTTTTTAAAGTGGAAATATCCTCATTTGATACCCCTATAAATTGAACATCTTTAGACTCATACTCATTATATACTTCAACAAAATCGGGAATCTCCTCTCTACAGGGAGGACACCATGTCGCCCAGAAATTTAATATTAAAACTTTTCTATTAAAATCAGACAATGATATTTCATTTCCGTCCAGATCCATTAGTGTGAAATCACCATAAGACGACTTACAGCCTGTAAAAATAAAGAAGCTTATAATTATAAATACCATTAAAGTTATTAGAAAATTTCTTTTCAGCCCGGTCTCCTTACTAATTTAAAAAAGCTTTTTCCCTACAGAATTTATACAAGGTCTCCACAGCTTTGTTATTTTAAAATATGTCACCTTTCTTGTCCACATCATTAAACACAAAATCACATATATAATCAACATGTAATACATCAAAAAAAGAACGGATTACCTTCCCTTCCAGGTCTGCCGTATACAGCAACTACTTTAAATTCTTTGTATTCTCCCGGGTTAGTGTCGTTCATATACAAATTCTCGTACAACAAGGCAGCAGTAATTCATTAATAATAATTTTTCAGCAGTCTGTTAATGTCTATATCTGTTATAATATGATCAACCAGCGGTTTTCTCTCTATTTGTTTCAGTCCATCCTCATATAATGGTCTTTCCACCTGATAAAAAATCCCTACCGGTATTTTTTCCTCTTCCATGGATCTTTTAATTGCTTCATTCAGGTCACTTTTATCATAACTTTCAAGTTCATCCAGCTTGTATATCTTCTCTCTATAAAAGTCATATGTATTTTGTTTGTTGAATGTCACACACGGCTGTAGAATATCTATAAAAGAAAAGCCTTTATGCTTTATAGCCTTTCTTATTACTTCTGAAAGATGACCGGTATCTCCTGAAAAACCTCTTGCAACATATGTTGCTCCGGATGCCAGAGCCAGCAAAACCGGGTTGATTGGTTTCTCCAGTACTCCTGATGGTGTTGATTTAGTTTTAAAACCTTCATCGCTTGTCGGAGCAGTCTGGCCAGTAGTAAGTCCGTAAACTTTATTATTATGCAATAGATAAGTCATATTAATATTTCTTCTGCATGTATGTATAAAGTGGTTCCCACCAATACCGACTCCATCGCCATCTCCGCCCATAATTATTACATTCAACTTATGATTTGCAAGTTTCGCCCCTGTAGCTACCGGAAGCGCCCTTCCATGCAGAGCATGAAACGCATAAGTTTTTATAAAATTAGCACCATTACCCGAGCAGCCAATGCCATAGACAATTAGGATTTCATGTGGAATCAGATAAAGCTTTACAAATGTTTTCTTAAGTGAATTCCAAATCCCGTAATTTCCACATCCAGGACACCATGTGGGTTTTCTTCCAGTGTTGAAATCACCGGGTTTTAAATTATAATTTTCTTTTGAAGATTTGCTTTTAGTCTTGTCCATCACCATTTATTGTCAGAGTAATATTCATTTAATATAAATAATTTAAACTTCTATTCTATTTTTTCAATGCCACTAATAATTTCCTCAGGTAGAAACTGCCTTCCACTATATTTTAATATTTTATTTTTTATCTTGTAACCAGTATTCATCATTATAATTTTTGCCAGTTGTGACGTCTTGTTATTCTCTACTACTACATTTTTATTGCTTTCTCCAATAATTCCCTCAATAGATTCGCTGTCAAACGGATACAAATAGGTAAAGTGAATCAAATTTACTTTTTTTTCCTTCTGATTCAATATATTCATAGCTTCAAGAATAGGACCCTTACAAGAACCCCAACTCCAGATAGTAATTTCAGCATCTATGGGACCATAAATTTTGGGAAGAGGAATTTCTTCAATCAACTTCTTTATTTTTCTAAACCTTTTATCTACCATAATCTTCCTATTGTGAGCACATTCTTCAGAATATCCATCTTCATCGTGTTCATCACTGTTAGCTATATGAATTCCACCTTCTATTCCGGCTACAACTCTGGGAGAGATGCCATCGTCAGTATTAAAATAACGCCTGTACCCTCCATCTATATCTTTGCTTTTACTTAACAATTTGCCCCTGTCCACTGTTATATTTTTAAAATCAAATTTTTCATACGAAAAATGGCTTTCTGATAAATATTTATCCAGCATTATAATTACCGGAATTTGATATTTGTCGGCAAGATTAAATGCCTCACCCGTAAGGTAAAAACATTCTTCAGGATCACCGGGTGCTATTACTACCCTTAAAAATTCGCCATGAGACGAATGAACCGCAAATAACATATCTCCCTGTTCTGTCCACGTAGGCAGACCAGTAGCAGGAGCAGGCCGCTGGCATAATACAATAACAATAGGAGTTTCAGTCATGGCAGCACTGCTTATCCCTTCATTCATAAGAGAAAAGCCGCCACCAGATGTAGCAACCATTACCCTTGCACCCGCAAAAGAGGCGCCGATTGCCATATTGATCACCGCTATTTCATCCTCTGCGTGTTTGGTCACAATATTATAATCGTCTTCTATGGAAGCAAACAGGTGAAGTATTGAAGAAGAAGGAGTCATAGGATAAGCGGCATAAAATTTACAACCAGATCTCACCGCTCCTAAAAAAACCGCATCATTGCCTGTTACCAGCATTTTACTTACCGGCTTTACTATTTCCAGTTCATAAATATTTATTTTTAATTTTTCTTTTATATATTTATACCCTAATTCAGATGATTTAATATTCAAATTAACAATTTCAGACCCTTTCCTGCCAAAGATATCCTTTATTACATTTTTAAGTATTTCCAGGTCATAATTAATTAGAGCAACTGATGCTCCCAATGAAACATTATTTACCATAACTTTAGGAGCTCCTAATTCTGAAATTATTTTAGAAAAAGGTACCATAACATAATTAATATCTTTCCTCGCCTTTTTAAAATCTCCGATATTGCAATCATTTTCATCATAAACAATATATCCTCCATATGTTACTTCTTCCTGATGAAGTCTAATAGTCTCCTCATTCAACGCGACCAAAATATTTATATCCTTATTGGTGGAGAAAATTTCATTAGAGCTTATCCGGATGGTATAAGTATTATGCCCGCCTCTTATTAGAGAAGGGTATTCGTTGTTATCAATAACAGAATATCCCTTTTTGGCAAAGATCTTTGAAAAAATTTTTCCAGTGGATAATATTCCAAAACCAGCTTCCCCGCCAATCTTCCAGGTTAAATTTGAGACCTTCATTGATTTCCCTAATTCTTTAAATTAATTCCTAATATAATGATATTACCCGGGCAACTTATTTGCAACTATTCATACAAGCTCTATTCAGGCTCATGTTACTGCAAATTAATTATCTAAAAACATACCAGAGGTCACTTTTTAATTTTCATAGCAAAATTATGACTTTTTTAGGATAATAAGTTTGAATTTTAAATATTGCAAACAATTATTTATATGATGAGGAATGCTCTTAAAGACAACATTAGGACACTTTTCAGGCCTCCAGTTATATCATGGGCTCTATATGATCTTGCCAATACTTCGTTTGCGGTGGTAATAATTACCATAATTTTTCCGGTTTATTTTACCAGTATAATAGTATCCCCGGAAATTTATTCCCAAAATTTTGGAGACTTGATATGGGGAATTGCCATCGGTGTTTCTATGATAATCACATCCTTTCTGGCGCCGGTATTCGGTGCAATTGCAGATACCTCAAGATCCAAAAATAAATTTTTGACTTTTCTTACTATAGCCTGTATTTTTTTCACCTTCCTCTTATATTTCTTAAAAGAAGGAATGGTTGCCCTGGCTGTAATTTTATTTATTATTTCTAATGTTTTTTATCAGACTTCAATGATGTTTTATAATTCATTTTTACCCCAGCTATCGTCAAAAAAAAATACCGGAATTATATCCGGTTTTGGCTTTTCAGTAGGCTATCTGGGAGGTTTTTTATCTTTAATCTTAATCTATCCTTTCGTAAGAGAAGGGCTGGAACCGTCAAATTTATCAAATATTAGAATTACTTTTCTAATTACCGGTATATTCTTCCTGGTATTTTCACTACCATCTTTTATACTGCTCAAGGATTCACCAGCTATTAAAACCGTAAAAATCAACACCTCTTATATTTCGTATGGATTTAAAAAACTGGCAAATACTTTAAAGAATATAAAAAAGTTTAAGAATCTTACAAAATTCTTAATTTCATATTTTCTTTTCAGTAATGCTTTCTCTGTTCTAGCTCTTTATGCAGCTATCTACGCTAAAGATACTCTAAATTTTGGGCTGCTCGAAATAACCATGCTTTTTATATTAGGACATATACCCACTATTATAAGCTCTTTTTTCTTTGGCTGGCTAACCGATAAGATAGGTCCAAAAGTAACCATTACTATAACTTTAATTATGTGGATTATAATAATACTTCTGATAACCGCTTTTATTAATATAAGAGCAGTGTTTTATATATGCTGGATATTAGCTGCTATCTCTACGGGATCGACTCTGATAGCAAGCAGAAGTCTTATGACTTTTCTCATACCCCGGGATAGTGAGGCTGAATTTTTCGGCTTTTATTCCATAAGCGGCAAGGTATCCGCGATTATAGGCCCTACTGCATTTGGTGTAATATCCTTTATTACCAAAAGCCAGAGAATAGCTCTGCTAAGCACTTTGTTTTTTCTTATAGGTGGACTTGTAGTTTTACAATTTGTGAAGGTTCCCACATACAGGCTAAGAAATTTCTAATGTCAGATATATAACGATTTCTGCATTCTCACTTTTTCTTCTAATTTTAGCTGCTGTAGAAGTGCCCGCAGAAATAGCTCTAATTATTACAATTTTTTTTCCTTTACTTGTCATAGATCCCAATTTTCTATTTTAATGATAATCTTCTGAGTCTTAATGAATTGCTGACCACAGAAATACTGCTAAAAGCCATAGCTGCTGCAGCAAATATCGGACTTACAAGTATTCCAAAAAACGGATAAAGTACTCCTGCGGCAACCGGGATCAATATTATATTATAAAAAAATGCCCAGAATAGATTCTGCTTTATAATTCTTACAGTATTTCTCGAAAGTATTATTGCCTTGAGGACTCCATATAAGTCTCCCTTAATTAATGTAATCTGACTCGATTCCATAGCAACATCGGTTCCAGTTCCAATGGCAATACCTATATCTGACTGCGCCAATGCAGGTGCATCATTTATACCATCTCCGACCATAGCAACGATTTTCCCCTCTTTCTGAAGTTTCTTAATTTCCTCTGCTTTTTCTCCGGGTAATACTTCCGAAATTACTTTATCAATCCCTGCTCTCCTGCCAATAGCCAGAGCCGTGTTTCTATTATCACCGGTAAGCATTGCCACTTCCAGTCCTAATTTTTTTAATCTCAAGACAACATCCTTAGCATTGTTTTTTAGAGCATCAGCAAAAGCTATAATACCTGCAGGTTTATTATCAACTGAGACAAATACAGGGGTAAGTCCCATTTCTGAAAGCTTTTGTTCTTCTTCCTCCAGATTGCCCAACGGAACCTTATTTTCCATCATCAATTTTAAGTTTCCTTTAAGAATCTCTCTGTCACCCACTTTCGCTCTTATACCCTTACCGGCTATGGATATGAATTCTTGCGGCTCTTTTAATTTCAAACCAGAATCCTTTGCTTTCTTTACTATTGCCTTACCAAGAGGGTGTTCAGAATACAGTTCTGAACTTGCCGCTATATATAGCAACTGTTCAGATGTGTTTATTAAACTGCCCTTTTTAACAATTATCTCACTTACTTCCGGTTCACCCCTGGTTAATGTACCAGTTTTATCAAATACAATGATATTCAATCTGTGAGCAAGTTCAAGGCTTTGGGCATCTTTTATTAAAATTCCATTTTCTGCACCCCTGCCTGTACCAACAATTATTGCTGTAGGCGTGGCAAGTCCCAGAGCACAGGGACAGGCAATAATAAGTACTGAAACAAAATTGACCAGAGCAAAAGTTATGGAAGGTTTTGGTCCCCATATAAGCCACACAGTAAAAGTGACTAAAGCTATTAAGATAACCGCAGGCACAAAATAACTGGCAACTTTGTCTGCCAGTCTCTGTATGGGAGCTTTCGAAGCCTGTGCTTCCTCTACCAATCTTATTATCTGACTGAGAAATGTATCCTTCCCAACTCTGGTTGCTCTAAATTTTAAAAAACCTGTTAAACTTATGGTGGACCCAATTACTTCATCTCCAGGTTTTT
>JAHIPJ010000058.1 GCA_018894445.1 Actinomycetota bacterium | reverse complement strand
TGTAGATAACAAAAAATCTGCAACTTCTGAAATTTTGTATGAGCTAATAGATAGATATTACAGGAAACTTTTAGATCATGAAATAGCCCTGGGTATTTATGTGGGGATATTAACAGATACCGGTAAATTTCAATACAGCAACACTAATTATGCTGTTCATAAAGTAGTAAGCGACCTAATGAAATTTAATCTGTCTCCTTCCGAAATCTATAGAAATATATATGAGAATGAATCCCTGTCCAGGTTTAAATTAATTCAGCTGATTTTTCAAAGAATTGAATATGTGAAGTCCTGTGGCTTGATATACTCATATGTTCTGGAAAAAGATTTTAAAAAACTAAATTTACCATATTATGCTCAAGATGGAGTTATCGACCTGCTGAGGAGCGTAGAGATGGTAAGGGTTGCTGCCATGATAAAGCAAACCGGTAGAAATTGTTTTAAAATAAGTCTTCGTACTTCTGATAGTGATATTGACTTATTTAAGATTGCCAGTAATTTTAAAGGTGGCGGCCACAGGATGGCATCTGCTTACTCTGATACTGGTAGTCTGAGAACTGTGATTAATAATTTAAAAAAATCTATAAAAGAAAATATTTAGATTATGAACAGCACTAATAGCAAATCTGATCTGCTTAAAGATTTTAATGGAATAATATTGATAAATAAATTACCACATATAACTTCTTACGATGTTATAAGACGGGTAAAAAGAGTTTTTTTTTAAAAAAAATTGGACATGCCGGTACACTGGATCCTATAGCAGAAGGCCTGCTCATTATTTTAATAAATAAAGCTACCAAACTATTCAATTATTTTCTATCTTTTAACAAAGAATATATTGCAGATATGAAACTTGGAGTAATTACTGATACATGGGATCTTGATGGTAAAGTTTTAACCAGAAGTAAGATTGAGAACATAGATATTAAGAAAATATCCAGTATTCTGAATAAATTTACCGGAAAAATTAAACAGACGCCGCCTATATACTCATCGGTAAAGTATAAAGGAAGACCATCATATGATTATGCAAGAAAAGGGCAGAATATAGATTTGGAACCGAAAACAGTAAATATCCATAATCTGGAGCTTGTTTCTCTGGAAAATGATTTGCTTACTATAAAGGTGAATTGCAGTTCAGGCACATATATCAGATCTCTGGCTTATGAAATTGGAAATTTATTGGGGTGTGGCGCTTCGATAAAAGGATTAAAAAGAACGAAAATTAATGATTTTAAACTGGACAGCAGCATTAGCGTTGAAGATTTTCTGAAAGGCCAATTTAAAAAAAGTGATTTAGAATCTAGCTCATATATGATATCTATTGAAAGATTACTGGACAAAAATCCGAGCCTTTATATAAAAGACAAATATAGAGACCATATAGTAAATGGCCGCCCGGTTGATGGTGGAATGGTGGAGTTTGCCAGGACCGAAGATAATAATTTATTAAAAAAGAGAATCTTTATAAAGATTAAAGATAGTAGTGAAAATATAATAGCCATACATGAGATTTTAAGTGAAAATGTAATTTCTGATATTAAGAGTAAAAAACTGACTTTAACTAAAAGTATTGTAATTTTTCGCCAGTTGAATAAAATCTAATAGTTTGAAATTTTTCTAAAAAGCAGGGTATTAAGTTGTCAGAATTATTAGAATTAAAAAAAATAGATAATAGCTACTTTAAGGATAAAAATTCAGTAATTGTGATTGGTTTTTTTGATGGAGTGCATCTTGGACACAAAAGGATAATTGAAGCTTGTGTCAAAAGGGCAAAAAAAATAAACGGCGCCAGTATAGTTCTGACATTTAATAAACCTCCGCTGAATGTAATAAAAAGTGAGATGTATAAAAAACTCATAATTTCTTATGAGGAAAAAATAAAAATTATTGATAGTTTAGGAGTTGATTTTATTGTAACTGCTAATTTTGATTCCGATTTTTTTATGTTGAAACCCGGGCAGTTTTGCGAGGATATACTTATCGGAAAATTTTATGTAAGGGAAATTTTTGTAGGAAGTGGATTTCGTTTTGGCTTTAAAGCAGAGGGAAATGTATCTTTCTTGAAAAGATTTTTTAAGCCTTATAATATAGAGGTGAATGTAATACCTCTCCTGAAAATAAAGGGAGAGACAATTTCAAGTACCAATACGAGAAAATATTATTCTGAAGGCAAAATAAAAAAAATAAAGAATTTATTAGGAATGAATCCGCAAGTCGAAGGAGTTGTGGTTAGAGGAGCCGGCAGGGGGAAGAAATTAGGATTTCCTACAGCCAATATAGATGTTTGTGAGGATTTTGTCACTCCAAAAGACGGTGTTTATCTGGGTACTGTTGAAATCAACGGTAATGAAAATAAATTATTTCCAGCCATTATAAATATCGGGGACAAACCAACTTTCAAAGAATCAAAAAAATGGATTGAAGCTTTTATAATCAATTTCAAAGATGATATGTATAAAAGAAAAATAAGAATTAATTTTTTAGAAAGATTAAGAAATGAAATCACATTTGAAAGTAAAGATAAATTAATCAGCCAGATGAAAATGGATTTAGAATATGCTAAAAAATATTTTAAAATAAAAAGTTAATGAACCCAGACTGAGTTTAAAGGATTTTAAAAAGTTTTTAGGATAATTTCAGTTATGAAAGAGGTCAATACCGGAATGTGATTAAATTGTAATTAGTATAAGCTTGTGATAAATTATAGTACGGGCAATTTTGAGGAGGTGAAAAAAGTTGGCTTTAGTCAAAGAAGATAAAAAAAAGGTTATTGAAAAATTTAAAACTCATGAGAATGATACTGGTTCTTCTGAAGT
>JAHIPJ010000057.1 GCA_018894445.1 Actinomycetota bacterium | reverse complement strand
TTCTAATTCTTCAGGATTGATTACTACTGCCTGAGCCTCACCTCTTAAAGTAATTGTATAACTTTTTAGACCGTTTTTTACTTCATCGAGAATTTTATATAGATTATCTCTTGCTTTACTTGCTGAAATTGTATTCATTTTACATCACCAAAATAAATGGTACTAAATTTAGTACCATATGTCAAAGGAAGTTATTAGTTTTATTATTTATATATTTACATAAATGCATAAATAAGCTACAATTATTTTTATTTAATATGAAAATTTATAGAGGAAGACATTTTGAAGAATCATTACAGGGCGGAAACAAATTATCTACCAATCAACAAGTGGCCTGAGCTCGAAAGGCCCAGAGAAAAACTTATCAAGAAAGGACCTGAATATCTTTCTGATTGTGAACTTTTAGCGATAATACTTAGAACAGGAGTAGGGAACAGTAAAGAAAAATTTTCTGCTCTTGATCTGGCTAAAAAAATACTGACTGAATATAGCAGCTTAAAAAATCTAATGGATTTGTCACTGCCAGAGTTTTTAAAAATTAACGGAATCGGAAGAGCAAAGACAGCCCAGGTAATGGCTGCACTTGAGCTGGGTAAGAGGGCAATCTCCGAGAAAAATGGAAATAATAAAAGTTTCAGGTGCAGTGAAGAAGTGGCAAATTACTATATTCCGCTTCTTAAGGATTTAAAGAAGGAACAGTTTATAGTTCTTCTTCTGGATATAAAAAATAAGATAATAAAGGAAGTTCTGATCTCGATGGGATCCTTGACATCATCCATAGTCCATCCAAGAGAAGTAATAAAACCGATAATTAAAGAGTCGGCAGCTTCGGTTATATTTATACACAATCACCCCAGCGGCGACCCCGAACCTTCTTCGGATGATATTGAGATAACGAATAGGTTATGTAAATCCTGCAGTATTATGGGAATAAGTGTCCTCGATCATATTATTGTTGCAGAAGGCGGATACTTTAGCTTCAAGCAGAAGCAATTAATTTAGATAAAATAAGAATTCCTATTAAATCGAAGCCTTATTATCCCTGGAGAGGTAAGATGAAAGGCAGAGGAGTACTAGTAAGCAAGATATAAAAGAGGACATTTCTATCTGGCTAATAATAGGACATTTCTAATTGGCTGTAACACAGAGCTATCGTTTAATTGACTTATTCTATAATTTCTATTAATATATGCAATTGTCTAACACAGTATTATCCTCATCGAGGGCCCATAGCTCAGTTGGTTAGAGCAGCGCACTCATAATGCGGAGGTCCCAGGTTCAAGTCCTGGTGGGCCCACCATTTATTTTCACCAAAAGAAATACTCACTTGATATTATCTGGTATATTTGGACGTTTTTCGGAAGAACTGACTCGTTCAAATCTGGTTTTCATTAAATCGAGCAGTGTTGAAGAAGTAGGATCTACGTTGTTTAATACTGCCAGGTAAACACTGATCCAATCTGCAAGGAAGATACCAGAAAATCCTTTAATGGCATCATTTGAACCTTCCAGTATAATTTCTTCAAAGTTAATTCTTTTTTCTAACAGAATTCCCTTGAGTATTTCCACTCTTCTCAAAGTTTCTTCTCTTGAGTCTTTATCGGTAATAAAAAGTACAAAATATTTATTTCTTAACTCGTGTTTCATCCCCCATGCAGCTATTTCATCATGATCCAGTTCAGGAATGGTATTAAAATGTGCAAAGTTATTGCTGTTAAGACAGATCTGGCTTTTTAGCCAGTATCCTACTGTTCCGGTAAGCATACTGCTTCCATATATAATTGGGATATTGCCAAACAAATTAACAGCAGTTCTTTTAGCGATGTTTTTATTTGTTCTTACATCAGGACTCAGTTCCCTTGATAATCCGGATAAAGCGTTTTCAACCTCATTCCAGTCAATTCCCAGAAGACGTTCTTTTCTGTCACTGCAGATATCCACAGCACCCGCTTTGTTTAATATATTCAAAACGAAAACATAGATGTAGCCTACTACCATTCTTGATATGGTATCTGATTCGTATTCAATGAGTCTTATATCTTTATTATTGCTGGCTATTTTTTTCAGTTTGCCACCGGTAGTAATACCAACCACATCGGCATCTAATTTAAGGGCTTTATCTGCTGCTTCGAGTACTTCAATCGAATTTCCGCTGTGAGTTACAGCGACCACCAGTGTGTCCTTATTTACCCAGGAAGGCATGGTGGATCTTGAACAGAGAAAGATAGGAATATTTACTCTATCTATCTCTATTGAATTTATCAGCCTGTATACTACATTGGATGAGCTGCCCGCTCCCAGAATAATTGCATTTTTAAACTTTTTATCGAATGATAATTTTTCTCTACGGATGATGTTTTCTGCTGCTTTAAATTGCCTGGGGAAATCATAAAGAATCTTTATCATTTTTTCCGGTATACTTTCGAGAATCATTTTCTCATTGTCCAGTATGCCCAATTGTCCTCCTTTGGGAAATGGTATAACTAACATAAAGAATTTCTTTTTATTTCAGAGTAAATATTATAATATTTATTCTAATAATACAATTTTATTGAGTCAAAATGATCCTTAAAGAGCTTGCTTTATCTCTGGATAAGATTTTTAATAGGAACCTGGCTCTAAGCTGGGATAAGGCAGGTCTGCAGATTGGAAATCTCGAGAGTGATATAAATAAAATCCTTATAACTCTGGATATAACCGGTGATGTAGTAGACGAAGCAGTCAATTTTAACTCTGATTTAATACTTGCCCATCATCCATTAATATTTAATTCTCTTGATACTATTCTAAGCTCGAAAGCCGGTGAAAAAGAAATACTGGCGCTGATAGAAAACAGGGTAGCAGTTTACTGTGCTCATACCAATTATGACTTGATGAAAGGTGGATTAAATGATTTTGTTGCCAGTACTCTGAATTTAACCGGTACAGAGATAATTGAAGAACGATATGAACAATGGTATAAATTTGTTGTTTTTGTACCAAAAGAAGCAGAGGAAAAAATTAGAAAAGTTATCTGTCAGCATGGTGGGGGCAAATGGCAAAATTATTCATGCTGTACTTTTAATATAGAAGGGAAAGGTACTTTTATTCCACAGGAAGGTTCAAAACCTTATATAGGTGAACCTGGCTGTGTGAATTATGTTGATGAGGTAAGAATAGAGTGCATTGTAAATGAAAGAAACCTGAGTAACCTGATTGATGCAACCATAAAGGCACATCCTTATGAGGAAGTAGCATATGATGTGTATAAGATTGAAAATAGGTTTAAGGATGCCGGGATTGGAAGATTGGGGAAATTGAAAGAGCCAGAGTCTTTTAGAGATTTTACAAGGAAGATTAAAAACAGGCTGGGAATTGATGGTTTTAAGTGGCTGTATAAAAAAGATATAAAGGTGGATAATAAAAAAATCAAGAAAGTAGCAGTGGTATGCGGGAGCGGTAATTCTATTGCCCGGAGATTGGCAGATATTGATTATGATCTGGTTATAGTGGGCGAGATTGGTTATCATAATGCCTTACAGATCATAGAAAGTGGTAAGATAATTGTTGCAATAGGTCATGGCAGCAGTGAAAAGCTGGCTATTACCGATATGTGTAATAAACTGGAAGATTTTTTCCAGAAACAGAAAATTAAAATTGATATATTAAAAAGCAGGTTGGGCTATAAATCCTGGAGGTATCAAGTTGACTGATTTAAAGTTTAATGTAGTAGATCTGGTGGAATTGCAGTTAATAGAAAATACAATTTCTGCAAGGTCTTCTGAGATTGAAAGGATTAAAAATAATGAGGAACTAGTTTCTGCTGAGAAGGAATTTGCTGAAGTTAAGGAAAAGTTTGATAAAATAAATGGTAAATATAATGATTTAGAGAGTAAGCGTAAGAAACTTGAAGATACTGTTGAAATGCAGAATGAAAAGATTAAAAATGATGAGAATAAATTGTTCAGCGGTACCATTACAAGCTCAAAGGAACTGGAAAATTACCAGATTGAAGTAAAAATATTAAGACAAAAAATTTCAGAAATGGAAGACCAAATCCTGGAAATTATGATCGAAATGGAAGAAATGTCAGAAAAGGTAAAGCTGGCTAAAGCCGAGAAAGATAAAGCAGAAGCAAATATTAACAGGATAAAAAACGAGATGAATGAAAAGCTAGAGGTTTTAAAAAATATCATTGAAGGATTAAAAAAGAGAAGGGATGATGTTATTCTAAAGATACCTGATGATTATTTTAAAAAATACAAGGAATTCAAAGGTAAAAAAGGAGGTATCGCCGTTGCAGTACTGAAGGATAATTTCTGCAATGTATGCAATATGCAAATACCGGCAATTGCGGCCGAAAAGATAGAGGATGTAGATGAAATCTACAGTTGTCCGATATGTGGCAGGATGGCTGTAATTTACAGAGGTGAAATAGATAGTATAAAAAAGGAACTGGAATCTTAAATGACAGAAGAAAATTATGGTTATTTAAAAATATACTTTGATGGAGGTTCAAGAGGTAACCCCGGTCCTTCAGCGGTTGGTGCCGTGGTGTATGATGATAAAGATAAGAAACTTGAAGAGCTTAGCGCCCATATCGGTGAGTGTACCAATAATGTGGCCGAGTATATGGCTCTGGATAAAGTCCTTGATCTGGTAGAAAAATATCACTGTAAAAAAATAATGCTTTTTACTGACAGCAAGCTTTTGAACAATCAGATTAAAAAATTGTGGAAGATAAAAGACACTGGTATTTTAAAAATATATCTGAAAGTATCTGAAAAACTCAGCAAGTACGATATTGTAGATCTCCGGTTTATCTCAAGGAAACATAATATAGAAGCTGACAGGCTTGTAAATCAGGCGCTGGATAAAAGAGAATTAACCTATGAGGGAGAATCAAAGATAAGCTTCGGGAATATAGATGAGTGACAACAAGATAAATAAGACTATATTGATTTTTCGCTAAATATCTGTAATATATAACCGGAGTTAGCCGAGTAGTCGCGCAAGCTTTGCTTGTGAGGAAAGTCCGGGCTCCACAGGGCAGGATGCTGGGCAATACCCAGCGGGACTGGTGTAAAAGCTAATCCCAGCGCTAGTGCAACAGAAAATATACCGCCAGGATTTTATATATCCTGGTAAGGGTGAAATGGTGAGGCAAGAGCTCACCAGCAGTCTGGTGACAGGCTGGCTTGGTAAACCGCATCCGGAGAAAGGCCAAATAGGGAAGTATAAGGTGGCCCGCCTTCTTCCGGGTTAGGCCGCTAGAGGTAAATAGTAATATTTATCCCAGATGGATGACTACTGGTGCTTATGATTAAGCTCATAGGCATTACAGAACTCGGCTTATAGGCTAACTCCAAATTATTTTTATAACTGCAAAAGCTAAAAATACTTAAAAAATCCTTTTCAAAAGATTTATATTTTTTTACATGATAACTTAGCCGAAAGCCCCTTATTTCAATGATGGGGATGAAGGCTTAATCTCGACCCTAATTAATCTAAAAATCTTTTTATTAGATAGTTGATATTTATCTAATATATGTTAAAATATTAGATAGGTGGTGATTATCTAGTGGACGACAAATATATCCATAAGGAAGGCATAGTATATCTCAATCAGTATCATATAATATTTTGCCCAAAATATAGACGGAAAGTATTAACTGGAGATATTGAAAAAGATTTAAGACAAATATTTGACGAAGTGGCTAAGGAAAAGGATGTTGAAATAAAAGCGTTAGAAATAATGCCAGACCATGTTCATATGTTTATAAGTTTTGACCCAAGACAACCGTTGCATAAATTAATAAAGTTGTTTAAAGGTAAAAGTAGCAAGATATTAAGAGATAAATACCCAAAGTTAAAAAGCCGTATTCCTTCTCTTTGGACACGTTCATACTTTTGTTGCACCATTGGGAATATAAGCGAAGAAACAATACAGAAATATATTGAAAATCAAAAAAATATGTAGAAAGTGAGGGATGAAATATGTTCACACTTAAAACTGGTGAGAGCATAGATGTCAGAGAAATTAATTTAGTGATTTCAAAGATTATCATGGAAGTTATAGAAAAAAATATTCCTCACAAATGGATTGCTACAGAAG
>JAHIPJ010000056.1 GCA_018894445.1 Actinomycetota bacterium | reverse complement strand
ATTTAAATTGACTAAAGGTATATATAAGGTATAATAATTATACTATGGAATTTGAGTTCGACCAGAATAAAAGTAAAACCAACAAACAGAAACATGGTATTGATTTTTATGAAGCTCAAAAGTTATGGGATGATACAGACTTTATTGTGATTCCAGTAAATACTAGTGACGAACCAAGATTTCTGGTAATCGGAAAGATTTCAGGAAAGCATTGGTCAGGAATTATTACATATCGGACTGAAAAGATAAGAATTATTTCAGTGCGGCGATCCAGGAGGGAGGAGGTTGATATATATGAAAGCTCATGAGTTTGATAAGAAATTTGATGAAGGCAAAGATATCTCAGAACATCTTGATACATCGAAGGCAAGAAGACCGGAACAAGAACAAAAGAGAGTAAATGTAGATTTCCCTTTGTGGATGATCGATTTACTGGATAAAGAGGCAAAACGGTTAGGTGTACCCAGGCAATCCATTATTAAAGTATGGGTAGCAGAGCGTCTTGAAAAGGTATCTTGAAAACAGTTGCCCCGTTTTTTGGTGTGAAGCCCTTCAAAATAATGGTGAGTCAATCATGGCTGGGGAGGGGGGATTCGAACCTCCGCTCTACGGTCCAGAGCCGCATGTCCTACCACTAGACGACTCCCCAATATGTGACATTATAATGCTACCAGAAATTTTATAATGTGGCAAAATATAATAATGTAAAGAGCTGAAAAATAGTAGAACATTTATATTATATAATTAGAGTTAGCGGATTCTGCAGGAATTAATATTCGGTACAATATAATTGCATTACATAGAGGAATCGCATAAAAAGCAGGGGAGCTTAAAGGTTACTCGGTTTTTTTAATATAAAAAGTAAAAATATTATTATCTTTACTCATAGTCTTAATTTACTACTGTATATTCCTATAATTCTTCCTATAATTCCGCTCCGCAATTGGGGCATTTTTCCATTTTATCTGAAACCGGATAACTGCATGCTGTACAATGGCTGACTTTGAAATTGCAGAAAGAGCAATATTCCACTTCGCTGCTCTCCAGCTCCATGTCACAGTAAGGGCATCTGCACTGTGCTTTTCTGCCTTTACTTTTTGATTCTTTTTCAGTCATATCGACTCCCATTTACACTATTTTTTATTTTTTTGTTTTTCCTTGTAATTCTCGATAGCCTTGTGCAGTGCATCTGCACCCAGATTCGAGCAGTGAAGTTTGTTTTTAGGCAATCCGCCGAGCTCTTTTGCAACATTTTTATTAGAAATTTTTAATGCTTCGTCCAGGGTTTTCCCTTTAGCCATTTCACTGACCATACTGGATACTGCAATTGCTGCACCACATCCGAAAGTCTTAAATTTTACATCATCGATTTTATTATCCTTAACTTTTATATAGAAAGTCATCATATCGCCACAGACCGGGTTTCCGATTTCACCTATACCGTCTGCATCTTTTATTTCTCCAACGTTTCTTGGAGACATAAAATGCTCCATTACTTTTTTGCTATACATAAACATTAGTACCTCTTTTTAAAAAAATGTAAATTATCTTGTATTTTATATTCTATACAGGCTTTAAAGTTTAAACAAATATATTATTTTAAGTTGTTTCTTTCAAGTAATTTGTCTATTCTTTATATAATGGTGACATTTTCCTCAATCTATCTATAATCGAGGGAAGAACTGCAAGGACTCTATCTACTTCTTTTAAAGTATTATACTTTCCTAATGAAAATAAAATTGAGCCCTGTGCCATGGTAGGGGACAGGCCCATGGACAGCAGAACATGCGAGCTTTTTAGTGCCTGTGATGTGCAGGAAGACCCGCTGGCAGCAGCAATCCCTTCAAGATTTAACATAAGCAGTATTGATTCTCCCTCAATAAATTCAAAACTTATATGTACATTTCCCGGAGTTCTCTCGGTTGGATGTCCATTTAATTTAACATTCTTGATTTTATCACTTATTCCTTTAATCATATTATCCCTTAGTTCTGATATATATTTAATATTTTTATCCATTTCATTTTTAGCTATCTCACATGCCTTGCCAAAACCGGCAATAGCCGGGACATTTTCAGTTCCTGCTCTTCTTCCACTCTCTTGAATACCTCCCAGAAGCAGTGGCTTTATTCTTACTCCTTTTTTTACATATAAAGCGGCAATTCCTTTTGGACCATACATTTGCTGGGAGGTGAAGCTATATGAGTCTACACCGAGTTTACTAACATCAACCGGTATTATTCCTGCTGCGGCTGCGCCATCGCTGTGAAATAAAATATTATTTTCTTTTGTAATATTTGATATTTCTTTTATTCTCTGGATGGTTCCTACCTCATTATTTGCATGCATGATAGATACAAGTACTGTATCCCTGGTAATTTCCTTTCTTACATCTTCAGGATTTACAGAACCATATTCATCTACAGGAACCAGACTTACCTTCCAGCCTTCTTTTTCAAATTCTTTTAAAGGGTTGATAATTGATAGATGTTCAATACTAGAGGATATTATATGATTACCTCTATCCTTATAAGCTCTGGCCAGTCCCCAAAGGGCAAAATTATTTGATTCTGTACCGCAGGATGTAAAGTATATTTCTTCTTCATTTGCACCAATAAGACTGGCTGCCTGTTCCCTTGCCTTGTCCAAAACTCTTCTGGCCGGTTCCCCAAAATCATGAAGACTTGATGGATTACCATACTTTTTTTTAAAATATGGTTTCATCTCTTCAAAAACTCTATCATCAACTCTTGTAGTAGAAGCATTAT
>JAHIPJ010000055.1 GCA_018894445.1 Actinomycetota bacterium | reverse complement strand
ATCATGTGAGGTCCTCTTAATATAATAGTCAAAATTAACCTTTAAAGTATCCTCTCCTTTAGAATAACCCAGTTCATTAATTATATCTCCTACCTCATCTGAGGGTAAATTATAAAAGGTCATAAGAGTATCAGCCTGCTTGGAGATTTTATATTCATCAGGTGGGATTCCCTCTGCCTTTAATAATCGTTCCATACGATTTACATTTCCCTTTTTGTTTATATACTTTTTCCAATCCAATTCCTTCAAACCAAAATAACCATCAAACTGAGACATAAGTCCATCTTCTGATATTATGAGATTCATTTTCTTACTAATATCTCTCCATTTTTCTATTTCTTTTATTTTTAAACTAATCTTTTTTACTACGTAACTTTTAAAATACTCACTTAAAATATTTAGTATTTCAAGAGCCTTCCTGAATAACCAAACAACCATGATATTCGTATAGCTATTGTCCTTTAAACCACCCTTACCTGAATCCGGATACTTCTCATGATACTCATCTGGCCCCATTACTCCCTTTATCTCATAGCGTTGTATTTCTTTATCATACTCTACTTTGCTTGCCCAGAATCGGCATATCTCAAAAAAGATCTCTGCACCATAATTTGCCATAAAATCTGTATCTCCTGTCATCCAATAGTACTGCCAAATATTTAAAGCAATGGCCAAAGAGACATGATATTGTAATGAGCTATAATCAGCACCCCATTTCCCAGACACTGGATTTAAGTGAATGACTTGACTCTGCTCACTACCATCACTGCCACTTTGCCAGGGATACAACGCACCTTCATAACCACAACTCCTTGCATTTCTTTTGGCCATACCTAATCTTTTGTACCTATAAAGTAAAATTGAACGGGATATTTCTGGGAAATGAATATTATAAAAAGGCAGAACGAAGAGCTCATCCCAGAAGATATGTCCTCTATATGCTTCCCCATGAAGTCCTCTTGCCGGAAATCCCCCATCAATATGAACATTGTGGGGTGAAACAGTGATTATCAGATGGTACAAGTTAAAGCGAACCAATTTCTGTACCTGCTCATCGCCCTGAATTTCTATATCAATCTTTTTCCAAATATCATTCCAAAGCCTTTTACTGCGGCATAAGGTTTCTTGGAAATTACCTATGTGCTTAACACACTCAATGCTATCCCCTAATGGATCTGTTATATCTATATCTTTAGAAGTATAGATGGCTACTATTTTATCAACAGAAATTGCTCTGCTTTCTGATGCCAGTATATTAAAATGTGAAAAAACTGTACCGTTAGATTCATCAACTATTATATTAGGCTTCACTTCTTTATTATCAGCATTAATAATTAACTTCGCAGTTAAAGCAATCTCAATTTTAGATTGATTTGTTTTTACCAATATAAAGCTGAGATTATCCTTCCCCCCCTGTTTTACAAGCTCAAGATGTTTTGAACTGAGTATCCTGTATCTTTCAACCCCGGAATTAATTATACTTCCATCCAGCCCAGATCTAATCGATATATTACCAGAATAATTTAATGGGGTAATAGTGTACTTTAAGGCTCCAAGATGGGGATTGGCCATACTGGCTATTCTGCTGGACTCTATTAAGGTTTCCCTATCCCTGTTATCTTTAATTATCACTTTTCTAAAAAGAAGACCGTCTCTTAAATTAAGCCTTCTTTCAAAGCTGATAATTCTTACTCTATTTAAATCAACCCACTCATCACTTCCAATTTTAAAGGTCAAAGGCAGCCAATTAGGACAGTTTACCATGTCTTCATTACTGATGATCCTCTCCCCTATTCTAGTCTCTAATCTGTTATAGACCCCGGCTAAATAGGTACCGGGATAATTTATTTCACCAGCTTTGCTTTCTTCCAACGCCCCTCTTGTTCCAAAATAGCCATTTCCCACGGTACAGAGGGATTCTCTTATAGATTCTTCTTTTCGTAAATAATTAGGGTAATAGATAGACCATCTTTCAGTTTCCTGCTTTTTTTTAAACCATTGCTCAATACTATTAAAATCCAACTCACT
>JAHIPJ010000054.1 GCA_018894445.1 Actinomycetota bacterium | reverse complement strand
GGCTGTGTGGCACAGATTCTTCGATATACTCTTTTCTTCTTTTAGAAGCAGTTCTCTTTAGCTCTTTCTCATTGCTACATAACTTACCTATAATACCAGTCATTTGATCTCCTTTTTCTTTGTAACCACAATTTCCGATAACTCGTTTCTATACAAATTGTTTTCGTAAATCTAATCTTTTATTGCATATTTTACGTAGTTATGTTGAACTCTAATTATTATTAAATTATCTTGATTATAACAAATTCCACTTCTTATTTTTAATAATTTTATTGCAATATTGCAACAGGATATTACTTCATATAAAAAATAAATTTAATATGCAAACATGAACTATAAATTTAGTGGAGTTTTCCATTTTATCATGGTTAAAGATGCTATATTTTAATAAAAAACTATAAAAATTATATCATAATTGTGGTTTTTAAAGACATTTTTAAGTAATTATCAGCTTATAAGCTAACTTTCAGCAGATCTATTATTTTAGCAATTTCAGAAAGATATTTTTTCTTTATGTGGTTAAAAATCTTTTCTGAAGTTGCTTTGTCGTAAATATGTGAAGTATTATTTCTATCTTCCAGCATATCAAGAAATATTTTCTCATCGCCAACTAAATTAATCCTGAAGGCTTCCACAAAACTCTCCCTTGGGGTTTTTACAATTATTCCTTGATGCTCCAGGTAAAGCTTTAAAGCTTTCCATAAAAGTTCAAATGTAAATTCGAATCTCTGTATGACACCGTCTTTATCCAATTCATCTTTGGCTTGCTTTACGCCTTCTTCTAATCTTTGATAGGCATCTTTTAATTTTTTTAAAGAATACTCAAGCACATCTTTCATATAGAATCTTTCCTCTTCTTAGAATTATATCTCTGAATTCCTTATCAACAGATTCCAAAAATATTATATCCACCTTATATAGGCCTGTGATTTCTTCGAGCTTTTCCTTTAACTCTCTCATTTCCCTGACATCAACTTTTTTACCGTCTAACGCTATATCAAAGTCAGAACCCGGATTGTATTTTTCCCCGGCTCTGGAACCAAAAAGAAGAATCCTTCTTGGTTTTAAATCTTCCTTTAATAAGGAGACTATTTTACTTAAAATTTCTTCTTCTCTTTTCTTATATGCTATTGCTTTCATAGGAAACCCTTAATTCTAAAAAGAACTAGCTTTTTATATGATAACATAAAAATTAAAGCTTAAAATTATAATAATTGAATTATGGTACAAAATCAAATGATGCGAATGCATTCTTAAATACTAACACGCTCGGCACCCATAAGGGTGGATTTCTTTACGGAATTAAGAAGAAATAATATTTATAGTTTTATATATAAATAGAATACCCTTAATTAAAGTTTTCAGTAAACGAAAGAAAATTATTATAATCTACTTCAGGGTAATGGATTCGAAAAATTTGATAGTAATAAAACTCTTCCTTGTTTCTTAGTTTAAATCCATCAGGCAGAATCCTGCTGTTTTCAAATTCATTATCCGAAATAATACAATCAATTCTGTTTTTTAATGAATCATAGATTCCGGATCCTTCCCAGAATTTATCTTTTGGCCTCCAGACAATACAGTCCGGAAGATACTTTTCTGCAAGTTTTCTTAAAATATATTTTGTCAGCTTCATATTATAATTAAGCTTAAACCTTGGTGGTATATGAAGAACATAGTCTATCAGTTCCTCATCCAACATTGGAAGTTTAATATTTACCCCATTGAAGTTGGAAGATCGGTCAACTCTTTGAAGAGCTGTGTTATGCAGGCTTTTTATAGCCTTTAAAAGACCATTTTGAATCTGTTTTTTTGAGTTGAAATTAAGGAAATAATTATAACCTGCAAATATTTCGTCGCCACCTTCACCGCTAAATACAATATCGGCTTCGGAAGACATTTTTGAAGCTATAATATTTCCAAGTGTGCTTCTTACGAGAGGAGCATCAAAAGATTCAAGTATATATATAGTCTCGGGAACAAGTGAAAACAGGATATCTTTATCCAGAATATATTCCTTATGTATGGTGCCAAGGTGCTTTGAAACGATTCTTGCCGCTTCAAGGTCTTTTGCACCCTTAAAACCAACTGCAAAAGTGTGAATATCTACATTACGTTGTTTTAGTAATGCAGCAATAATGCTTGAGTCCAGTCCTCCGCTCAGCCATGCACCAATTTTAATATTTGGCCTGTCTTTTGGAATTCTTTTATCGATAGCTCTTATTAAAAGGTCATTTATCCTGTTCATCATTATGTTTTCATTTTTGATGTCCGGAAGCTCTGACTGTAAAACTTCTTCTCCATATTTTTTAGAATCCAGTTTTCTAAAAAGTACGGGTTTTCCCATATTTTTTATATAGTGTCCCGGCGGTAGTTCGATTATCTTAAGGTTGAACTTGGACAGGGATTTTATTTCTGATGCAAAAAAAAGCAGGTTTGCATCATTGTTGTAGGCATAATATAGAGGTTTTCTACCCAGAAAGTCTCTTATTATATA
Source organism: Actinomycetota bacterium (assembly GCA_018894445.1). Taxonomy (GTDB): domain Bacteria; phylum Actinomycetota; class Humimicrobiia; order Humimicrobiales; family Humimicrobiaceae; genus Hydromicrobium. Next base: position 1,207 of record JAHIPJ010000054.1, on the reverse strand, counting down.
AATATTTTCACTTTCATCTTTAAATACCATTGCAAACTGCCCGTTGAGTTTTTTAATGATAGTGTCATCAAACCCTGTAAGAAGCTCTGCAAGTTTTTCATTTTCATTTTTGTTGGCAGCAGTGCGGAATTTGTATTTTTTGTATAATTTGTCAGTATTGTATATTTTCCCATCAACCTTTACAGTAGGGGCAGTTTTGCTGCTTGTTTTTTTCGTGTGATGGTCTTTAGTACCACTTATTTTATAATTCGAAATGAATCCTATTATTGCTCCAAAACTGGAGTTATTTATTGAAAAAATTTCCTTGTTTCTGCTTCCCCTGTACGATATCTTCTGCAGCATCTTTTCAACCTGTCTCTTAAATATTTCATCACTTTCCTTAGCCCAGTGCATTCTCTTTTTCTTTCTGTAGATGATACCTGCTAAGCCGGCCATGATTAACCACTCCCTTTTTTATCTTTACCTGAATTTTTAACAAACTTTTAAAACAATACCATATTTTCCAGCATATGAAAAATTTAAGGAACAGGTCAAAGATAAATTTAAGGTTTTTTTATTTTTTATGACCTGTTATCTTAGTAGTTAATAAATATACGGCTCATTGTTAAAAGATACATTTTTCATAGTAAGGTGTAATTTATATTATAATTAATATTATTGATTGCAATTATCAATGCAATTTTGGATATAATATAAAATATTTAACTATTTAAGGAATGTATAAACTATAAAAAGGGAGGTTTTTTAATGGCGACAAATTCAATTGGAATAAACATAGACTCACAGAAAATTATTGAAAACTTTAAAGTTAACTGGATAACAATAACAATAGTGGTGCTTGCAGTTTTGCTTATTATTTTAATAGTCAGAGCTGTTTCCAGAAGATTGAGAATACTTATAGAAAAGAAAATTGGTGACGAGAAACTTGAGATCAGAAAAAGGACTTTTACATTCAACAGTGTGCTTTCAAATCTGATTATTGTTCTTAGTGCTTTTATAGGGATTCTGATAATAGCTGAGCAGATCGGAATAAGCATTTTACCTATTATTACCGGTGCGGGCATTATTGGAATAATTTTCGGGCTTGGAGCGCAGAGCTTGATTAAAGATTTGATAAACGGGTCTTTTATACTGTTTGAACAGTGGTATCAGGTTAACGATATTATTACTGTGGGTGATATAACGGGTACTGTTGAAAGATTCAGTT
>JAHIPJ010000053.1 GCA_018894445.1 Actinomycetota bacterium | reverse complement strand
TTTTGCCTTTACTCCCATTGTTGCGTTCCTTTTAGGTATAAGCAAGGTGATTGTTCCATACAGCACTTTATTCTTATCAGTAGTATTATTTGTGGTTATTCCATTTTCTGCTGGTTACTTATCAAGAGTTTTAATTATTAAGAAAAAAGGAACCAGTTATTTTGAAAATATGTTTTTAAAAAAATTTGATAAGGTTACGGTTACCGGACTGCTTTTAACCTTAATTATTATTTTCGCTTTCCAGGGTGAGATAATTTTAAGCAGCCCCGCCCATATTGCTCTGATTGCTGTACCACTTGTAATTCAAACCTTTCTTATATTTGTTATCGCTTATGGCTGGGCTAAAGCCTGGAGGCTACCTCACAATATTGCTGCACCCGGGGCTATGATTGGTGCAAGTAATTTCTTTGAGCTGGCAGTAGCTGTGGCAATCTCTCTTTTTGGTCTGCGCTCAGGCGCAACACTGGCTACCGTAGTAGGTGTGCTGGTGGAGGTGCCTGTGATGCTGACTCTGGTTAAAATAGCCAATAATACCAGAGGCTGGTTTCCAAGGGTATCAAAAACTTAAAATATTTTAGATGGAAAAAATTCTTTACTATTTTCAATTTTTATTACAAACATATTGACCAAATTTTTTACTTTATAGTGCGAAATTGGTTTACTGCAAGTTGTTTTAATTTCTATCTTATAGGGAATAAACTTTTTTTGATCTCCACCAGCTTATAATAAATAGGATACCTGATATAAGGAATGGAAAACCTGAGATTAACAGAGCCAGTATTTTATTATGTCCGGCTTCAATATAAGAAAATGTACATAGTGCTACTGCAGCAGTTACTATTATTATTCCACCAATTTTTTCCTTCCACCAGGCAGTAATTATTCCTATCACATTTATTGCTACCAGCCCGGCAAGAATGAATCCTTCTATTGGTACAGGTGTACCAAATTCGGCAATAGAGCTGGCAATCAAACTAATCACCCAAAAAGCTCCTGCTGTAATACCAATCACCCGGGCAGCCCAACGTATTCTTTTAGCTGTTCGGTCACTTGAATTGCTAATATTATCCATAGATTATCCTCCTTTAGAGATTTACTTCTTAAAATTATTGTATTATTGTAACTTAATATATTATATTTTGGAATGTAGTGAATGCAAGTATAGCTTTCTCTATAAAGTTAGTAAATTTAAGCCATTTAAGTTAAGTCCATCAAAAAATAGTAATGAAACTTTGAGAAATTCCGATTTTTTTGAAATATTGAAATTTTTTATTATAAATATCATATTTTTTAGAATAATGATATAATTTCAACGAAAAATTAAAAAAATAACAATTATTTACTATTTTTTTAAATTTTTAACAAATATTTATAAATTTTATTAATTTTAAGGAGTGATAGCTGTGAGAGAAATAGATTTGCTTACTGAATTTTCACAGAAGGCAGGAACAGAAATTGATCCAAAGAATATAAAAATTGATGATACTACATTAAGAGATGGAGAACAAACTGCTGGGGTGGTATTTGCAAATGATGAAAAAATACATATCGCTAAAATGCTGGATAAGGTGGGAGTTCATCAGATAGAAGCTGGTATACCTGCAATGGGAGGAGATGAAAAGGAAGCAATAAAAAAGATTGCTTCACTGGGCCTTAATTGCAGTGTAATGGGCTGGAACAGGGCGGTTAAATCAGATATAGATGCTTCAGTAGAATGCGGCGTTGATGCGGTGGCTGTTTCCATATCTTCTTCCGATATACATATTGAACATAAGCTTAGAAAGAGCAGGGAATGGGTGCTGGAGAGTGTTAAAACCAGTGTAGATTATGCCAAGGGTTTTAATCTTTATGTGTCGGTAAATGCCGAAGATGCTTCCCGTTCCGATATGGAATTTCTTCTCTCGTTTGCAAGGACGGCAAGGGATGCCGGTGCGGACAGATTAAGGTATTGCGATACTCTGGGTATTCTTGATCCTTTTGAAACTTTTATGAGGGTAAAAAATATTATTGATATTATCGGAATAGATATTGAAATGCATACCCATAATGATTTTGGGATGGCAATTGCTAATGCTATAGCCGGCATTAAAGCAGGAGCAACTTATGTTAATACTACTATTAATGGACTGGGAGAGAGGGCAGGGAATGCCGCGTTTGAAGAATTGGTTATGGCTCTAAAATATATTGAGGGTGTGGACATGGGATTTAATACCACTCTTTTCAGAGCGCTGTCTGAATATGTAGCCGGGGCTTCCAATAGAATTATTCCCACCTGGAAACCTATAGTGGGCGGAAATTTATTTGTTTATGAAAGCGAAAGTAAGGCTTCTGGTGTGCTGGCCAACCCCGAGACATATGAATTATTTAAAGAAAAAGATGTCGGTCTGGAAAGAAAAGTAATACTGGGAAAATATTCAGGAGTCAATACCATAATTTATAAACTCAATACACTGGGTTTTAAAATCAGCAGGAAAGAAGCAGAAGAATTAGTTGAAATTATAAGGAACAAAGCGGCATCTCTTAAAAGGGCTCTTTTTGATAGTGAAATAATTGATACCTATAAGTCCTATAAGAGCAAGTCAGGTGTAACTAAAGTAGATAAAAGGGGAGGGAAATGATGGCAGTAGCAAAAAGTAAAAGATATGTAAATATTATAGATACAACTTTAAGAAATGGCGAACAAACAGCCGGAGTAGTTTTTTCCAAACATGAAAAAATTAGAATAGCTAAAATGCTGGATGAAATAGGGATTCCGGAAATCGAAGTGGGGACTCCTTCACTTGGGATTGTTGAAAGAGAAATAATTAAGGAAATTACAGAGGATAAATTTAACTGTAAAATATTTGTTTATTGTGAGGCTGAACCCGAAAACATAAAATATGCTGCCCGGTGTGGAGCTAAGAATGTGGTTATAAACATCTCTACTTCTGATATACATCTTAAGGAGAAATATAAGAAAAACAGAACATGGGTTATAAATAAATTGAGGGAAACTATAAGAACTGCGAAACAGAATGATCTTAATTTTATCATAAGTGCTGAAGATGCTACCCGTACCGATCTTGAATTTCTATTAAAGTTAGTTTCCATAGCCAAAAAAAAGGGAGCATACCGATTTAGGATTTGTGACACCGTAAGCAAATTTGATCCATTTAGGACTTTTTTATATATAAATACTATTTCCAGCGCCATAGGTTTTCCTCTGGAAGTCTATAACCATAATGATTTCGGAATGGCAACCGCCAATGGGATGGCGGCGATAAGAGGCGGCGCATCGAGTCTTGTGGTCAGCGTAGGCGGCCTGGGAGAAGGCACCGGAAATGCGGCAATGGAGGAAATTGTAATGGCTCTACGGTATCTTGAGAATATAGAGCTTGGAATAGAAACTTCAAAATTCAGGGAAATTGCTGAATATGTAGCAAGATCCTCCTCCAGAGCTATTCCTGTCTGGAAAGCAATTGTTGGAACCAATGTATTTGCTCATGAATCTGGAATACATGTAGACGGAGTTATTAAAAATCCAAGAAATTATGAGGTATTTAATCCCGGTGAAGTAGGGTTAACCAGGCAACTGGTTGTAGGCAAACATTCAGGCTCCCATACCATTCTTCATAAATTCAAGGAGTTTGATATAGAACTTACCGATAAGCAGGCAAATGAAATACTTGCTCTGGCAAGGACCTTGTCTATAGATTTAAAAAGGTCTCTTTTTGATAAGGAGCTTATGTATATTTATAATGAATATACAAAGAAAAAAGAGAGTAAAAGAGAAGAACAGAACCCTGAAGACAAGGCTTGAAAGGAGTTTTTTTGTATAAGACAATTTCCGAGAAGATTATAAGCAAGCATGCCGGCAGGGAACTTAAAGCCGGAGATATTGCAGTGGTGGATGTGGATGTAGTTATGTCCCAGGATGGGACCGGCCCCCTGGCAGTAAGCCAGATTAAAAAAATGGGTTTCAATAAAGTAAAAAATCCTTCAAAGTCCATTTTTTTTATTGACCATGCTGCACCGAGTCCAAGAAGTGAGCTTTCCAACTCTCATATTGTTTTAAGGGAGTTTGCATCCCAAACGGGAGCAGTAGTGAGTGATGTGGGAGAAGGGGTCTGTCACCAGATTTTAGTGGAATCATATACATGCCCCGGCGATATTGTCATCGGAGGGGATTCTCATACCTGCACCTCAGGTGCGCTTGGAGCTTTTGCTACCGGAATGGGCTCGACAGATATTGCTGTTGGTTATGCACTGGCTAAAACCTGGCTTATGGTTCCCCAGACAATCAGGGTAAACTTTAACAGAAGAATTAATAAAGGAGTATTTGCAAAAGATTTAATTATTTATTTAATTGGAAAGATTACTTCTGATGGAGCGACTTACAAAGCTCTGGAATTCGGGGGCGAAGTTGGAAACAGGCTAAGTATGGACGACAGGTTTACTATTTCAAACATGACGGTAGAGGCGGGGGCAAAAACAGGCATCTTTCCTTCTGATGATATTACAAAGGAATATCTAAAAAGTCAGAGAAGACAGGATTGTTTCAAGGAAATATCTGCAGATAAAGGAGCAAAATATGAAAAAATCATAGATATTGACTGTTCGGTCATTGAGCCCATGGTTTCCCTGCCCCACACTGTAGACAATGCCCTGCCTGTAAGTAGTCTGGAAAAGATTATGGTTAATCAGGTGTTTATAGGAACCTGCACCAACGGCCGGTTCAGTGATTTGAAGATTGCTGCTGACATACTTAAGGATAAAAAAGTAGCAAGCGGGGTTAGGCTTATTGTGGTTCCGGCTTCAAAAGATATATACCTTGAGGCTTTAAAGGAAGGAGTTTTAGAAACATTGATAAATAGCGGCGCAGTAGTACAATCTCCAGGCTGTGGTCCATGCGTGGGCGTACATCAGGGGATACTTGGTGATGGAGAGGTATGCCTTTCAACTCAAAACAGGAATTTTAAAGGGAGGATGGGAAATCCCAGCTCTTTTATTTATCTTTCTTCTCCTGCAACCGCAGCCTTGAGCGCGGTGAAGGGCTATATTGCCGATCCAAGGGAGGTTTTAGGATAATGATTAAAAATAAGAAGGACCCGAAAATTATAATTGGAAGCAGTTTTAAATTTGGTGATGATATTTCTACGGATCTGATTGCTCCTGGAAGGTTATTCCACCTCAGGTCCAATTTACCCGAACTGGCAAAACATGTCCTGGAAGACGCGGATCCAGGGTTTGCAAAGAAAGTAAAACCTGGAGATTTTGTTGTTGGCGGCAGGAATTTTGGGCTTGGCTCCAGCAGAGAACATGCACCTCTGGTTATGAAAATTGCTGGTGTGGGGGCAGTCCTGGCTAAATCTTTTGCCCGTATATTCTTTAGAAACAGCATTAACGTGGGGCTGCCTGTTTTAATATGTGATACTGATAAAATTGATAGCAGAGATATACTGGAGATAGATTTAAAAAAAGGGATAATTAATAATAAAACTAAAAATTTAAAATTAAAATTCAATCCTTTGCCGGAAGTAATGATAAAAATTTTAAATGATGGCGGGCTGACCAGCCATATTACCAGGAATAAGGGGTTTAATCTATGAAACACATAATAACTTTAATACCAGGAGACGGCATAGGTCCCGAAATAACCGAGGCTACAGTTAAGGTGGTTGAGGCAACGGGGGTGAATATTGAGTGGGATACGGTAAATGCAGGGGCTCAAGTTTACCAGAAAGAAGGTACAGTTCTACCCGATAGGGTTATTAAATCACTTAAGAAAAATAAGGTGGGAATAAAAGGTCCCATTACCACCCCGGTAGGAACCGGATTTAGAAGTGTAAATGTAGCTATGAGAAAGTTATTCGATCTGTATGCGTGTGTCAGGCCGTGTAAGAGTTACCAGGGAGTTAAAAGCAGATACAGCAATATAGATCTGGTGATAATCAGGGAGAATACTGAAGACCTGTATGCAGGGATAGAGTTTAAAAAAGGGGAAATGGAAACAGAGGAACTTATTGATTTTATAAAAGAAAAGAAAGATGTTCAGATCAGAAGTGACAGCGGGATAAGTATTAAGCCGATTTCTGTAACAGGCTCGGAAAATATAGTCAGATTTGCCTTTGAATATGCCCGGAAAAATAACAGAAAGAAAGTTACCGGTGTGCATAAGGCAAATATAATGAAATACTCCGACGGCCTGTTTCTGGAAGTATTTAAAAAAGTTGCATCAAAGTATGATGATATAGAGTCAGAAGATAGAATTGTAGATAATATGTGTATGCAACTGGTGCAGAAACCGGAACTTTATGATGTTCTGGTTTTGCCAAATTTATATGGAGATATAGTTTCTGACCTTGCTGCCGGGTTGGTCGGGGGACTGGGTGTAGCCCCTGGAGGGAACATTGGAAAGGATATTGCATTATTTGAACCCACTCACGGCAGTGCTCCGAAATATAAGGATCAGAATAAAGTAAATCCAACTGCAATGATGCTATCTGCAGTGTTGATGTTAAGGCATATAGAAGAAAAAAATTATGCTGACATGCTGGAATCCGCCATTGCGGAAAACATCAGAGAGGGGAAATATGTGACTTATGATTTAAAACCCCACAGGGATGATCCTACAGCTGTTGGTACAAGCGAGTTTGCGGATGCGATTGTAAAGAAAATCAAAAAAGCCAGAAGTTAAAAGTTGCTTTACTTTTTGATTACCTGAATATAAGACTTATTACATAATATATCAGCTCCGACGAGTGATTTTTCTTCTCACCTCTAAAACGCCAGTTTTCCCCTTAAAACAGGCGTTTGTTCCATCCAGTAAAAAATAACATATATTTATTTCTTCCCACCTTTAAAATTT
>JAHIPJ010000231.1 GCA_018894445.1 Actinomycetota bacterium | reverse complement strand
TGGGAAAAATGGGTAAGAACAATACATGAGTTAGATAAGGCAAAAATTATTATATCCGGTTCCAATGCCAAATTGTTAAGTAGAGAATTATCTACTTTACTTACTGGAAGACATTTAGATTTAGTTATTTTTCCACTTTCATTTAAAGAATTTCTAAAATTTAAAAATGTGGATTTATCCAAAAGATTTGAAATTGTAAATAAAGAGATTGAGATCAAAAGGCTTTTAAGAGAGTATATTGAATTTGGTTCTTTCCCCGAGGTAGTCCTGGGAGGAGAAAAAAATCAGATTCTGTTAAATTACTTTGAAGATATATTAAATAAAGATATTGTAAGAAGATTTAAAATACGAAAGAGCAAAGAGTTGGTTTCTCTGGCTAAGTTTTATTTAGGTAATATTTCTTCATTGATAACTTTTAGTTCACTGGAGAAAACTTTAAATATTTCGGTAGACACTGTGGAAAAATTTTCTGGTTATTTGGAAGATACTTTCATTTTATTCTTCCTTAAAAGATTTTCTTATAAGTTTAGAGAACAAGAAAAAAGCCCTCGAAAAGTATATGCCATAGATGTTGGTTTGGCAAATACTGTTGGTTTTAGATTCAGTCAGAATATGGGGAGGCTTGCAGAAAACCTGGTGTTTTTGGAATTAAAAAGGAAAGAGATGCTTGGTTCTAATTTAGAAATATACTATTGGAAAGATGTGAATCATAGAGAAGTTGATTTTTTAATCAAAGAAGATTTGAAGGTCAGGCAACTTATTCAAGTTTGTTGGGAAGTAAATAGACCAGAGACAAAAAATAGAGAAATCAGAGCTTTGCTTAAGGCAATGAAAGAATTTAATCTTGAAGAAGGACTGATTATTACTGATGATTATAAAGCCGAAGAAAATATTAAGGGTAAGAAGATAAATTATATTCCTTCGTGGGAATGGTATTTAAAGGAAGATAAGTAAAGATTGTTTCTTTAGAATAAATAAATAAGGACACATCCCATTTTCTTAGACAATTAATATTTTACTTTTAAATTAGATAAATAGGGTGGTGTGCCAGGTCAATAATTCGGTAACTTCTAGCGGAAAACCTAAGTGAGCAGAGCGGTTAGAAAAATTGAGGGGGAAGATGAAAAGTGATATTGCAAGACCTGACCCCATATTTTATGAGAAAAGTCTATCTCTTGATACTGGTAGTTATTTTAAGTTTAGTTTTTTTAAACACAAGTTTAACTGTTTACGCAACAATTTATAGAATAATAGATGCAGAAGGGAACACTATTCGGGTAACCACTGAACCACAGATGAAGAAAGCAGAAGAAGAAGCAGGTTGTATCCTTAGTCCTATACAACTTGCTGTTGTACCGCTTATATCTCAGGATATCTCTAAGGTCAAAGGAATAGTGTTTGAAGACCACAATTCTAACGGAATCCAGGATATAGAAGAAATGGGCTTACCTGACATACTTGTTTCTAATGGATTAACAGTCACTGTCACAGATGAGACTGGAAGCTATCTACTTCCGAGGGAAGGTCATTTTGTTTTCATAACTACACCTTCTAATTATATATCTACTACTCCATGGTATAAAAACTTACTGGAAGATAATCTACATTTTGGTTTAAGATTTGCACCTGATAAAGATTCAAAGGAATTTACATTTGTTCAAATAACAGATATTCACACAGATACCATTGAGGAGCACAAGGTTTTCATTGAAAAAGCTGTTGATGAGATCAACAGGATCGGTCCTGACTTCATAGTGGTTACAGGTGATTTAGTGTGGAAAGCTGATGAAACAAAGATTTCTCAGGCTGAGGAATGGTTTGATATTTATTCTAATTTAATTAGCAATTTAGACATGCCGGTATTTAATACAGTAGGAAATCATGATGTTGTAAGTGTAAATTACAAGAAGGGTATTAGCACGGAGCCAGGGTATAACAAGGGGATGTATCGCGATTACTTTGGTCCTACTTATTATTCTTTCGATTGGGGTTCATATCACTGCATCGTCTTAGATCCAAATGAACTTTTAGATGGAAATCAAGTTTATAAGATACCAGATTATCAAATTGAATGGTTGCGAGAGGATCTATCTTATAGGCAAGGAAGCCCGCTATTAATCTTTTTTCATATCCCAACGAGGTCGTGGGAAAATTATGCTGAGGTTTTGAATCTATTTAACCAGCATTCAACAAAG
>JAHIPJ010000228.1 GCA_018894445.1 Actinomycetota bacterium | reverse complement strand
CTCTTTTCTTCCCTCTGAACTGCTTTGAATTAATTTACAAAAGGCACTCCCATTTCTAAGAGAATTTGAAGGTGAGAATATTCTCTCACCCTTGTTATTTAAAAAATGAACTTGGAATTCAGTTAATCTCACGTAAGAATCCAAGATCCATTTAATTATTTTTTCCATTTGAAAAATATTTACATCATTGGGTTCTTTATTTGCTGAATTATTTTGCATAATTTTCCCCATATCTTTACTAAAATAAAATGAGCAGATAATTTTTTTGGTTAAATTTTCCTTCTTTTGCATTGAAAAAGTATATATATTTATTATTAACGTTATTATAGCAAATTTTAAATTCTTTACAAGTTCAGCAATAGACTGTATAGTATGCCATAAACAACGCACAAATATATTTTGACAAAAAGCTATCAAATATTTATTATAAATGTTAATTGTTTTAAACTTAGATTAAATAGGATAAATAAAGTTATGATGTTTTTTTTAAGGCCTCTTCATATAATTGGTTTCCTTTCAGTCATTCTTTTAATAACCATAGTAAGTGTGCTTTCGGGGAAAAAGGTAAAATCAGCAGATGATTTTATTACAAGTAATAAAAGAGCAAATTCCTGGCTGGTAACCGGTACAATTACAGGTGTTCTAGTAGGTGGTGCTTCTACCATTGGTACTACTCAATTGGCTTTTCAATGTGGTATATCAGCTTGGTGGTTTACTTTAGGGGAAGGAATTGCCTGTTTGTTATTATTTTTTTTAATTAAACCTTTAAAAGAAAGCGGAGTCCAAACCATTCCTCAATTTTTATCTCAAAGTTATGGTCCAAAGAGTGTTATTCCTTCTTGTATTTTTTCTTCCGCTGGAATGTTCATTTCTGTAGTTGCTCAGCTATTATCCCTAGTAGCTCTTATTAGTAGTATGTTCCTCTTAAACCCATTATTAATAGCTTTTATCGGAATTATATTAATGGCAACTTATATTATCTTCGGAGGAATTTGGGGAAGTAGTTTAGTGGGAATAATAAAGATAATTTTAATTTATACATTTTTAACTATAGCAAGTATATTTTGCTATAAATCATTTGGGAGCATCAGCAATTTAAAAGAAATTTTTCCTCACTATCCCTGGTTCAGTCTTTTTGGTCGAGGGTTTATGGTTGATTCATCTGCTTTATTTTCAACCCTCGTAGGAGTAATTTCCACTCAAACTTGCATCCAGGCTGTCCTATCAGGAAAAAATATCTCAGTCTCTCGTAAAGGAGTTTTATTAAGCGCTTTTTTAATTCCTCCAACCGGGATTGCCGGAATATTAATAGGTTTTTACATGAGAGTTAACTATCCTGATATTAACTCAGCTCAAGCACTTCCTCTTTTTATTATTAAGCATTTCAACCCTCTTTTAAGCGGTATGGCCTTAGCAACTTTACTAATTGCCGCAACTGTTACTGGAGCAAGTTTAATATTAGGAATAAGCACTATGTTTACCCGAGATATTTACCCAAAATTATTCCATTTTAAGGAAAAAAACGCACTAATACTATCAAGATTAACGATAATAATTATCCTATTTATTGCCCTTTTGTTTGTGAAACAAAATTTATATTCTCTTATTATAAAATGGAATTTCCTTTCAATGGGATTAAGAGGAACTACAATTTTTTTTCCATTTTTGGCTTCAATTTTCTTTAAAAATTATGTTTCTCCCTCCGCTGGTTTTTGGGCTATTACTATAGCCCCTCTATTTATTATAATTTGGAAAATAATATACCCCGAAGGATTAAATCCCATCTTTATTGGTCTAACGATAAGTTTATTTATTTTAATAGGGTTTTCTAAAATTTCTCTTTATAAGGAAAGAAGAAGAATCTTTTTAGAGAATAACAAATAAATACTATCTTTAGTTTTTCTAATCTTATATCAAGGATATTATCTTATAATAGATTTTTATTTTCAATCTCTTTAATAATTTATCCAGAGGAAGGGTATTTATTATATCCTTTCAAATCTCTTTTTTGTCATAATCTTTATTTAAAAAATTTTCTTATTTTTAAAATTATATCATCTAATGCTCTAAGAGGACAGAAAATCAAACACCAGAATCTATGACTAAAGAAAGATATCACAAATACGAGAGCGAAGAAATAT
>JAHIPJ010000052.1 GCA_018894445.1 Actinomycetota bacterium | reverse complement strand
GAAAATTGTTAGATGTATGTAGAGCGGTACATGCTGAAGAAGAAGCAATTCTGCAAGCAGCAAAACTTGGTGTATCTATCAATGAAACCACTTTATATACTTCTACTGAACCTTGTTTATTATGCTGCAAAAAAATTATTAATTCTGGAATTAAAGAAATAGTATATTTAGAATCATATCCAGTTCCACTGGCTCTAGAAATGCTAGAAAATTGTGGTATAGTAAGAAGGAAGTTCGAAGGAGTAACATCTAGAGTTTATAATAAACTATTTTCAAGAGAAATTTTAACTTAAACTATTATTGTTAATAAGAGAAGGAATTAAAATGAAAAGATGTAAAGAATGTGAACGATTTAATGTGGAATATGATCCAAAAATAGGATTAGAAAGATGTTTACGTAGGGAATGCGGCTGGATTAATAAGGAAAAAATAGATCTTGAAAAAGAAAATTATGAATGTAATTTTAAAGAATTTAGAGATTCACTAGAAGTAAAAAAAGCAATATTAATTTAATGTTTGGAACTGTAACAGATTTGGCCTCTTTCCCAAACTAAACATATAAAAATTCTATCTGCTTTTCTATTCATTAATTTATTTAATCTTCCCAATACTTTTTTATTAAAAAAATAAGACTATACCTGGACAATCTATACCTCTTTTAAATGGTTCAGTTGTAGAGCAAAGGAACTTTATAAGAAGTTTTATTCAAAAGATCTACATCGAAAAGGAAAGTGCTACCATAGAATACACTTTCCCTTTACCCCCAAATAACTCTAAAAGGGAAATTCTTGTATTAGGAACCAGTGGTAGCGCATAGGGGACTTGGTCTTTCGTCTCACTTCGTTCGCTCACGTAACCGCAGACTCCCTCGTCTTCGACTCAGTCCGTCTTTTCAAGTCCCGAAAACATGCATCCAGCATGTTTTCTTCTGTTTAGTTTTAAATCTTATTCCAAAATTTGTATCTTTTCTGGTAGCGCATAGGGGACTTGAACCCCTGTTTTAGCCGTGAGAGGGCCATGTCCTGGGCCACTAGACGAATGCGCCACAGGATAGAATTTTATCCATATTGCAATCTTTTGTAAATAGTTCAAAGAATTATTATCTTTAATTATCTTTAGTCCTGGAATTTATATCAGAAGATGTGTAAATAATTTTGTAGAAATTAAATTTCTAAATGGTATAATTATTAGAATTTTACCTGGTATATCTTATTAATAATAAAGATTTTTAAAAATATATTTACAAGGAGGACCAATGCCATTAGTACCGATGAAAAAGGTGTTAGATGAAGCCATAAAAGGAAATTACGGAGTGGGAGCTTATAACGTCAATAATATGGAACAGATCCAGGGGATAATGAGAGCGGCAAGTGAAACCAGATCGCCGGTGATTATTCAGGCAAGCAGAGGAGCACTGAAGTATACAAATATGGCTTATATAAAATATCTTGCTGCCGCTGCTGTTGAGGATAATCCTGATATTCCTATTGTACTCCATCTTGACCATGGAAACAGCCTGGAGACCTGTAAGGAGGCTATAGAACTGGGCTTTACATCAGTTATGATTGACGGCTCGCTTAAGGAAGATTCCAAGACTCCTACAACTTTTGAAGAAAATGTTAGGGTAACAAAAGAAGTTGTTGATTACGCGCATGAGTTTGGTGTGTCTGTTGAAGGTGAGCTGGGGACACTTGGCGGGATAGAAGACGGTGTCGGCTCCGGAAAAGTGATGCTAACTGACCCGGATGAGGCAGTTAAGTTTATAAAGCGTACAGGTGTAGATGCGCTTGCCCTTGCCATTGGGACCAGCCATGGAGCATATAAATTTAAGGCAAAACCAACTCTTGCCATGGATATAATAAACAAGGTTGTCGAAAAAATTCCCGGCGTTCCTCTTGTTATGCATGGCTCATCTTCAGTGCCGCAGGAACTAATTGAGATTATAAATAAATACGGCGGCAGACTGGAAAAGACAATGGGTGTTCCCATGGAGAGCATCAAGGAAGCCATAAAAAGGGGGATCAGGAAAATAAATGTGGATACTGACGGAAGACTGGCAATGACAGGTGCCATCAGGAAATATCTGGGCGAGAATCCTGGTGCTTTTGATCCCAGGACATATTTTGGAGCTGCAAGAGAAGCAGTGTACCAGACGGTTAAGGGAAAGATGATTGATTTCGGAACTGCCGGTCATGCAGGAGATTACAAGCCGATGACTCTTGAAGAGATGAAAAGAATATATAAGTAAAAACTGTATGAAATGAATAATTCTTTAGTTTATATCGGTACTTCCGGATGGAGCTATAATCACTGGACTGGGAAATTTTATCCTGCTGATTTAAAAAATAACAAGTGGTTGAATTATTATTCTAAAGAGTTTAATACTGTAGAGGTAAACAGCAGTTTTTATCATTTGCCTAAACTCAATACTTTTGTCAACTGGGAAAAAAATACATCTGGGGATTTTCTTTTTTCGGTAAAGGTTTCCAGATATATAACTCATATTAAAAGACTTATAGACTGCAGGGAAGCACTTGACAAACTACTTACAGCAGCAAAAGGGCTTGGGGAAAAATTGGGACCATTTTTATTTCAGCTGCCTCCCAATCTAAAGGAAGACAAATCCAGGCTTAAAAATTTTTTAGAAATACTCCCAAAAGATTATAGATTTGCCTTTGAATTCAGAGACAGGAGCTGGTTTATAAAAGATATATATAATTTACTGGAAGAGTTTAAATGTGCTGTTGTAATTTCAAGTTCTCCTAAATTTCCTTATAAAGAAAAAATTACAGGAGATTTTTGTTATATAAGAATGCATGGTCCTAAAGGTCTCTACTGTTCTAGTTATTCAGAGAATGAACTTAAAAAAATTGCTGTATTGATTAAAAAAAATTTGAAAAAAAACATTGAAAATTACGTCTATTTTAACAATGATGCAGAGGGTTATGCAGTGGAGAATGCCAAAACCTTAATGAAAATGGTCCTATGAGTTTTAGATTCTATTTCTATGATATATCTTATATTAATAGCCATAAATTCAGTATTAAATGCTAAAATTGGAATGGGTGTGTACTGGAAAGGCAGAATATATGATGTCAGTAAAGAAGGTGAATTAAGACTGATAAGCGATAATTATAAGTAGCTATCTAATTGTTGGTGTAAATAAATCTTTTAAACTTTTCTCTTTTCTAAATTTAAAATTATGGGGTATTGTTATTGAACGGTTAATGTATTTGGGAATAATAATTATTATGAGTAAAATTCCTAAGATTAAATAAATTGGCGAGCTTTTAAAGAGCCATAAAAAGATACTTGGTGCAACAATTCCCGAAATTACCCCCCAGATCATATTTTTAATTGAAAATAATGCTGAGAGCATACCTATTCCAAAAGCTATAATGGTCAGGGGATGAATAGCAAGAAGAAATCCCAGTGTAGTTGCAATTCCTCTACCGCCCGAAAATTTTATATATGTAGAATAATTATGACCTGCTACGGCAGCACACCCGGCAAGTATTGCCACGATTTCTATACCTGTGATTTTCCAAACTAAAAAATATGATAGAAAACCTTTAAGAACATCTAAGATTATACCTAAAGATCCCCAAAACTTCGATACGTTAAATACTAAATTCCAGCCACCTGGATTCCTATCTCCAATTTTTCTTAAATCCTTATTGCTGTGGATTTTTGCAATAATATTGCAAAAAGGTATTGCACCTATGAAATAGCAGATTGCTATCAGCCCTATGTTTCTAAAGAGCTCAAGGTTTCCCATAAACATTAAAAAAAATTTTATAATTTATAAATCATAACTTTAACATATTACTTAATTTATTTTAAGAATATTTCCAGGATAGTTAGCATCTAAACAAGCATCTAAACTTTTGTTAGCTTTATTTTATAAAAAAAGTTATAATACTTACTATTCCTATGTTTAATAATGTTCCTTCATAGTGATAGAGCAAATATCTTGCCTCTACCTCCAAAGGCAATGTTATTAGACTTGAATAAATAAGAAAAAGGAGGTTAGAAAAAATGCAAGGTAGCAAACTATATGTAGGGAATCTTGATTATTCTGCTACTAATGAGCAACTGGAAGAGCTCTTCTCTAAATTTGGTAAAGTCAACCAAATCGATATAATCCCGGGTAAAGGATTTGGATTTGTCGAAATGTCTGATCCAGCTGAAGCCGAAAAGGCAAAAGAAGGACTGGACGGCAGTGATTTTGCTGGTCGCACTTTAAAAGTTGGTGAAGCACGACCGAGAAGTGAAAGACCAAAAAGAGAATATCGAAGATATTAAGATTATTAAGAAATAATCAAAATTCGATATGATAATAGGTTAATCCAATAGCAGATAAAAGAGGGGCAAAGTTTTTATTCTGGTTGTAGAAGCTTTTTCTTTTATCTGCTAAATATTATTTAAAATTCTACTTATATTTGAAAGTCAGGTTATTAAGGGTCTATCCCAATCAATTGTTGATTTCTTTTAAATTTATACCTACTCCAAAACTTATTAACTTAACTATAGAGTCTATAGAACATCTCTCCACTGTTTGTAATGTTCAATTTAATTGCTCATTTGACAAGTTGATGACCTTTTTTTATCGGAGTGGGTTGATGCCAGCAAAATATGCGATATCCTTTGATGGATGAAATTTACCAGAGTTATATCGAAAAGGATATTTCTTTTCTTCTGAATATTCAAAAGACCGAAAAAGTATCAAACCTTGTTAAAT
>JAHIPJ010000051.1 GCA_018894445.1 Actinomycetota bacterium | reverse complement strand
CAGTATAAAAATTCTTTCGGACTTAGAATTTTTATGTTCCCATATTCTCTTAAATTCAGCAAATGATTATCTCCGGAAATAATATAATCTGCTTTACTCGTAACAGCACATTCTATGAATTTATTGTCATCTGGATCATCTTTTATTATTTCAATTTTTATTAAGATTGGTTTATATAAAATATTAACCTGTTTCTTAAAGAGGTTCAAAAGTCCTTTAAGTTCCGGCTCACCGGCAAGTCCTAATCTGTATAAGACTTCAAGATATTCCTCGAGTATTTCACTGGAAATACATAATTGTATTTTTTCTTCTTTCCATAGGTTTATTATTTTCCTGGGATTGCCTTTCTTATTAAAAAAAGATGATATAAATATGTTAGTGTCTATTACTACTTTTATTTTTTCCTGCTCCTGGCTTCTTTTATTTTTTTATCGATATCTTCCTGTTTAAAACCGCCGTTTTCGATTTTTTCTGAAATCCTATTCCAGAGACTGTCAACTGCAGCAGCAAAGTCATTTTCTACAGTATAAGCACTTACAAGTTCCCTGATCTTTTCACTCGCTGTCTTACCTTCAATTCTTGCAATTTTGGAAAACTTACTTTTTAATTCTTCATCTATTCTTATGATTAGTTGTTTTTTCATAATTGTTAAGTTAATTTTTGTTACAGTTTTCTATTATATTAATTACATAATTTATACATATTGTATAAATTGTATAAATTATATATACATTATATAATTACTATCTTTTTTTACAAGTGGAAAAGGTTTTTTATCTAAAAAATACTTAAAATTTTATTGATATCTTAAAAGCATTTTATTAAAACTGTTTTTATCTTATTTTTAAAAATACCGTTATCAATACTAATGGGATTGGTCATCGAGATTGGCTCCCCGGACTTGACAATGTTGATAACAAATAATTATTTGTTAAACCTTAATAGTTGCAAATACCTTTATTTCTCTTCGAAACTTACGTTAAAATAAATCAATCGAGTAGGAGGCTACTCATTATTTGGGTAGTCGTCCTCTCACACCACCAGTACAAGCCGTTCGGCATACGGCGGTTCAATAGAATTAATGCACTAATGAATATCTTTCTGTTATTGATTGAAAGCCAAATTTATTCAGGTATTTATTGGTAAATGTACTTGAAAGGATAGGGCTTCCTGCAATTCTCCAGTAACCTTTTCTTGTGTTTGCAAATTCCCATGCTTTGAAGTTATCAATGCCAAGCTTTACAAGATTGTCATGCTTGGTTTTGATTTTCTTCCACTGCTTCCAGTAGCACATTCTTATCCTTCTTCTTAGCCATTCATCCAATGATTTTACAAGTTCCCTCATATCTGCAATACCAAAGTAGTTTATCCATCCTGTTACTAGCTTCTTTAGCTTTAACATTCTACGAGTCATACTCATGGCATTGCTTCTGCCTGTAATTTCCTTTAGCTTTTGCTTGAATCTCTTTACAGACTTAGGGTGGATTCTTATTCCAGTTCCTTCTTTCTTATGATAGAACGAAAACCCTAAAAATTTAAGCTTCCACGGTCTATCTACTGTACTCTTTTCTTTATTGACTTTAAGTTTTAACTTATCCTCAATAAATTTTGTAATACTTTGCATAACCCTGTTTGCCGCTTTCTGGCTTTTGACATAGATATTACAGTCATCAGCGTATCGGCAAAATTTTAGTCCTCTTTTTGTAAGTTCACTGTCCAGTTCGTTTAGCATGATATTGCTAAGCAGCGGAGAAAGGTTTCCGCCTTGCGGGGTTCCTTCTTCCGTTTCTATAACTACACCATTTGTCATAACTCCTGAATTAAGGTACTTTCTAATAAGGGATATTACTCTGCCGTCTTTTACGGTTTCTGATATGAGCCTTATTAGTTTGTCATGATTTACAGTGTCGAAATAGTTTGCAATGTCTATATCTACCGTCCATATGTAGCCTTCTTCGATATATTGTTTGCATTTGGCTACTGCCTGATGTGCACTTTTGTTGGGTCTAAATCCAAAACTGAACTCTGAAAACTGAGTTTCAAATATCGGGCTCAAAACTTGGGCTATTGCCTGTTGTATTACCCTGTCAAGTACTGTAGGTATTCCAAGCAGTCTTATCCCTCCGTCAGGTTTTGGTATTTCTACTCTCCTAACGGAGCTGGGACGATACGTTCCTTTAAGTACTGCCTGCCTGATAAGCTCGCCATTTTGTTTCAGGTAGGAAAGCAGTTCTCCCACTGCCATGCCATCCACTCCGTGGCTTCCCTTATTTGCCTTGACCCTCTTGTAGGCAAGGTTTAAGTTGCCAGGCTCAAGTATCTTTTCAAGCAGCTTGACTTTATATTCATTGACATTGTTTTCTTTGTTTTGGCACATAGAAGAATTGCTATGCGCTCCTGTACTACATTCGAGTTCCACTCTATCCTCATACAGGTAGCCTCCAATGTGGAGTTGTCTGCTTTTATTGTATTTCTTCGTATACTTCAAACTAAGAAAACCTCCTATTGTTTGGTCCTTCCCATTTCGTGTCGTGTCCAAAATAGTACTGTAACCTCTGCTGACTTCTGACAGTTCAGCCATACATCACTGTATAGGTTGCTGTATCTCTACAACTTATCTGTCAGACCTCCCCGATTAAGAGCAATAACTTTCGTCCCATGTCACCGCTGCATTTACACCGTGGAATTCGAGTAGTGTTGGACTTCGTTTTGTTTAGCAAACTCGTCCTTTCCACATATGCCTTATATGCAGTTTCTGTTCGTCAGTGCGGAACTTTGCCTTAAGCTTCCTTCAGATTCCACCTTGCGGAGGGCACCCTTGCTCTTAGCTAATGGTTCCCACTACTAAGCCCATAGCGAACTTTCATCGCCAAGTTATTGCCCATGTCGGGCGAACTAAAAACAGTAATAGGCATTACAGAAACACCTATTACTGTTTAATTATTCTCATTCATCTGGCTCTGACAATAAATAAAACAATTCCTCCTGCAAGTGCAATACTCGCAAAGACATAGCATACTATTGCTGCTGCTTTATCACTCATATTTTTATTAAGCTTCTTCTTGACCAAATTAATTATTGCAGGCGGTCTTTTGATTGCGACATAATACACAAATGCTGCGTATAATACACATGCTATTCCTCCAATTATATACCCCATTTATAATAACCTCCTTTCCTTGCATTCGATTCACTCACATATACTTAAAACTATTATTGAAGTTTTCTTGCTATTCTAGGCGCCAGCAAAGCATATACTGCTCCGCATATAGCCAGTATAATACCGATAAAGAGTATCAACTGGGGCCATGTGCCGCTTTTTGACAGTATCATATCGTTTGCCCTATACGCCCAATAAAACGGAGACCAGTAGAAAAATATCTGCCAGTTTCCTGTAACAAATTCATATCCTGCGATGGACCCGGCCATCGGCAAAAACATAAGTTTAACGCTGCCTGCCGCTTCCATAACATCATCGCTGTTTAAGCCCTGTATGAACCCTATCAGCAAACTCAATATTGTCGATGAAAAGACCACTAGCGCCGCCTGGCCCAGATTGACATTATAAAAGCCAGTGATCAAAAGACATGCAATAGATGAAAAAAGCGCAACAGCCATGCCCGTAAGACTTTTTCCCAATATAAATGCACTGCGTGAAGTGGGTGTCACGTTTATCGCACTTACAGTTTGATCTACCTTTTCTTCGAGTATATTCATTGCAATAAGCATACCTGCCAGCATGGAAATCAAGAGCAGCAGCATGTTTACCAGCATCTTTTTTAGCGGCGGAACCGTTCTGCCAAATTCAATTATTTCTGAGCGGGCATCTTCCAGCTGTACGTCTGCTTCATACAATACATTTAGCAGCTTGGCATATTCGAGAACCGATTCGGGTTCATTTCCCTGTGTCATAATATAGTAGCCATTATCTTTAGGCAGTATTCCAGCTACAGAGTCCCTTGACATAACCCTATCTTCAACTTTTTGTTCATCACTAAACAGTTCAACGTTGGCGAAGTCATCAAAGTAAGCCGCCTGCCCAGGATTTTCATTTTCTATCAAAGCTAAGTTCACGCTGGTATCATTAATGCTGGGTGAGAGAAAATTAATTCCCACAGCTAACACCAAAGGGATGATTATCATATACAATGTCATAAATTCCCGCATGTTTACCGTTAAATCTCTAATAAAAATAGTCCATATTCTTTTTAACATCATTATTCTCCCTTATACGCTTAGCGTTTTCTTAAATCGAATATTTGTGATAGCAAACAGTACTATTCCCGCCGTTAAGAATCCGGCACTTGCAATCAGCGGATATGCAATATCGCCGTTTGGCAAAATAATCTCTTTAAAGCCCTGGAGCATTGGATATGAGGGTATTATTTTTATCCAAACAGGATCCCAGCCAGGTATAAAATACGCTATACTGGGAACCATCATGAGAATAAGTATTAAATAAATGACGCCGAAAGCTTTCACCAAATCATTATAAAAGCTGGCAATGAGCAAGCCCAGCGAAGAGGCAAAAAATCCTGTTGTGAGTAATAACAGCAGCAGCAGTCCGTAGTTTATACTAAATCCCATAACAGGCATGGTTATGATCAGTCCTGAAACAACAGATGTAAGTAAAACTACAAAGATCTTACTCATTAGATACTGCCAAACAGAGGAAGCGGTTACTGCATAAGCTTTTATAACACCTTCCTTTTTATCCAGGAATATATAAGACGCCATAATGAACATGCCCATAAGGCTGCCGCTAAATGCAACTAATGGCGGAATGGTGTTTTCCCTGTCGTTTAGAGGTTCATAATCTGTTGATAGCGGTCGCACATCCTGATTTTCAATGCGCTCTTTTAAGACATCCGTACTTTCATTGAACAGTATAGATATCAGGTTTTTTAAGCGAGTAGATTCATATCCCTGCAAATAGTATTTATAGTGCAGCTGGTTATTATCGTCTAGTTCAAGAACTGCGCCTATATTTCTGTGTGTTTCTGCAAGCATGCGTACAGCTTCTTCGCTATTAACAATATAGATCTCACTTTCATCGGTTACAATAAGCTCTGCATTAAATGTTTTACCACCGGCTTCAATCTCCACCATTTCTGATTTCGCATCGAGGTCATCTTCTAATATAATATTTTTAAATATTTCTTTTCCTTCTTGCGGCAAGTTAAAATAAAGATACTCTGTTGAAGTACTGCTAAAATTTTGGGGAATAGCAAATAATAAAACCGCCAGGATCACCAGGGCAAAAATCAATTCAACATAAAAGTAAAAGCCCCTCGAAGCAAGAATGAGTTCTTTTTTAAAGCTGCTTAGCAGTTTCATATTAGACAAGCCCCCTTCCGGTGACTTTTATAAAGATCTCCTCCAGCGTTGCCTCTTTTGTATGCATGGTCAGAATTTCTTTATCGGCTATGATTTGCCTTAGAAGGTCTTTATCCTTCTGCATTATGGTAGAAAATGTTTCCTTTTTTACATTGCCGTCTTGAACATACTCCACCTCGACCAGCTTTTTACCGTATTGAAGCTTTAAATTTTTAGGCGAATCTATAAGCTTTATCACACCGTCTACAATAAACGCCACGCGATCGCATAACTCATCAGCTATAAACATGTTATGGGTAGTTAAAAATACGGTTACACCTTTATTATTATGCTCTTTTATTATGTCTTTAATGTCAGCCGCTATAGCAGGGTCAAGCCCCGTAGTAGGCTCATCAAGGAACCACATGCTGGGATTATTGATCATAGATCTGGCGAACGTTAGCCGGTGTTTCATGCCCTTTGAAAATTCGCCCGTTTTTATGTTTTCCTTGCCGCCCAGACCCACAAGATTAATTAATTCTATAGGGTCGCGTGTCTCTACATCAAATAACTTGCTGTAGAAGCTCAGGTTTTCTTTTGCTGTCATTTTACTGTAAACATTAGACTGCTCAAATGACATACCTATCTTATTGAACATTTTTCGTGAGATATTTTTAATGTCATAGCCTGCAACAGATGCATTGCCCTTCTGAAGCTGCAGAAGACCGGTTAAGATCCCCTGTGTTGTCGATTTACCTGCACCCGACGGTCCGAGAAATCCAAAAATTTCACCTTCGGCTACTTCAAAACTTACGTCCTTGACTGCAAAATTGTCATCATTTGAATAAGAATAATATAGCCCTTCTACTTCAATCATTGCCATTACCTCCCTTTTTTTGTAATCCGACACCATATTTTATAAAATCTATTAATAAATCAACCGTTCCCGTTATATTTTCTTTAAGCTTCTACAAAACTAAAATCAAAACCCCTTCGTTTAAAATTTCCATAATTAAATATTTTTTAAATCCTGGGGAT
>JAHIPJ010000050.1 GCA_018894445.1 Actinomycetota bacterium | reverse complement strand
GTGGCGGGACCGCTCCAGAATTTAACTGGATTCCCTGATGTGACAACACAAACTATATAATCTATTTATTTTTAAAAGAACACTTATTATTTTCTAATTGATAATATTACTATAATAATATTAAATTGCAATTGTTTTTAAAAACAAAAAAGAACTGAAACTAATTTCCTTCAGCATTGACATCATTTCATCCATAGTAACTCTCTCGCCCGGATAATATATATTTCTCACCGGTCTTTCCCTTTTCAGCTGCTAAAATATGCCCTACAGCTACATCCCGGACATCTACAAAATCATAAGCTCCATTTATAGTCATCTTCATCTTACTTCTGGCAAAGTCAATAAATAACTGAGTCATTGCTGATATCCTGAAATCATAAGGACCTAACATAAAATTCAGCGGTTTTGAGCGCCCGCGGAGCGGCGGAAAAAAGTCCGCTGAAATGACTTGTTAGGAGTGTCTATTGTTTATTCTTTCTTGTATAAAATAAGGATTTCTAGCGCAATGAAATACGCCATATAGAATAACTGTTTTCTTTTTGACAATAAAATAAAGCGTAGGGAAATCTTTTGAGGAGACAACGATGGAAATTTTTATAAACTTTTTGGTAGAGATTAGGAGTGCGGGCTATTTCTGCTGAGCTGGCATAAAATATACGTAAAAATTCTTCGCCTAACCCCTTGGATTTTTCTTCATACCAGAGATATACGCTTATAACATCGTCTTCAACTTCTGGTAGGAATGATAACGAATAGGGCATTTTATTTTCTTTTTTCTATACGGGTTTGTAGTTCTTTCAAAGAAAGAAGACGCTCACGGTGATTTTGATATTTCGTGAGTCGTCTGTCTAATTCTGCCTTATGGGATTCGGGAATCGGGATGTGTTCGTGAGATGCGATGGAATCCCATAGTTCTTCTAAGAACAAAATCTTTTCAGCGGTGCTTAAGCGGGAAATTTTTGGAATATCGGTTATTTTCATGGTTTTCACTCCTCCTTTTTCTTTTATTTTACATCGGTTTGTTAGATGTTTATATTAAGATAATATTCGTATTTCTCACAGGGAATCACTTCGCCGTTTGTGAAACCGCCACGCTGTTGGCGGCCGGCTGCAGCGAGTTGTTAGGATTTTTTATTATTGAATTCTAAAAAAGGCACTCTATTTCCATCTTTGTCTTCCCAGAAGAATTCTTCTCCATTTTCACTTTTTACCAACTTCCGCAAAGAAGAATTCATCTTTGCTTCTTCTGCCTCTTTTTCTAATTGGGCCAATTGCTTTTTTATTTTCTGCTGTGTAAATCCATAGAAGGTCATTTCCCAGAGACAGTGTCCGATAATATCTAATTCAGAATATTTCGAGAGAGATTCTTGCTCAATCTCCATAGCCAGCCATTCTGCCCAATCTGTGAATTCAATGGCATACAATACTTCTTGATTGCCAACTTCATCGTCTTTGAAATGTTCTGGATCGCTTTCTTTATTTAAAGTACCATCTTTACCAGAAATATGAGCATAATATTCTCTGTCGTATTCATCAAATACATCCTCGATAACAATACGCATTTTGATTTCTACAGGTTCCAAAGTGAGCAGCTCTTCAAAAACTCGTTTATATCCTTCAATATTTTTTTCTTGATCTGGGTATAACTGCATAAAGATAGAGTAAACATCATCCCACTTGTATTTGTCTATCAAATCTTTAAATTTCATAATGGGTTCCTCTATAAGCTGTGTTCTGATTAATCTCATCTGGTGATAAGTTTATCACCTTTTTTTCTCAATTCGCAATAGTGGAAGAAGAATCTCACGCCAATCATCCATCGAACCGTTCACACCATTGATTTCAAGTCCTTCCTCATCGTAGTATATCTCCAGCTTCTCATCGCAACAACCACATTTCAAAAGATATCGTGGCATTTTCTTTCCTGACCCCTTTTTGTGATAAACCCTGATTTGAGGATAACCGTCTGGTCTTGTGTAATAAAAGCGGTTGGTTCTTTTCAGTATGTTCATTTGACCCTCCATTTATGAGTAACTCATCTAACATATTATTAGTATTAGGCCGATCCTTCAATTCTGGATAATCCCAGGGCCTTCCGCCAAGCACACAATTGGCCTAAGTGAACTGATTCATGAGTAATCATGACATGTACTGCAATCGCTCCGATTGTACTATAGCAATTAGGTTTGTACTTTGTGTTTGGTTCATTGAGTTTTTCAGGAGTTGCATTTTTGAAGGCAAGTTCAAGGGCAGAATGACCATCAATAAATGCTTGAATTAGTTCGTCTCGTTGGGGATAGCGACGACTATCTGCAATTGGTTGAGTACCCATTCCAAACAGGTGTATCCAATCATTCGGAAGTGAGATATCGACGCCAAGTTCGATGGAAATTCTTCTGTGTGAAAGCGTAATGTGACCAGCTATCCATCCGGCATGATTCATCTTGTGGTTAGGGAACGAAAAAAAGAGGTCTTCAGGAGTGGACCTGAATAGGGTTAAACCATATCTGAGATTGTAGGAAAATGCTTCGAGTACCGATTGTTTAAATTCATCAGTCATGATGTGATTCCTAGGCCTAACATCTGAGCTCAGCAGTTTGTTAGAACTTTTATTCAATTAATTTTATTGGCAAATATTTTGCGTAATTTTCAAAATCTTTATCTATTGTAAAGATTATCATATTTTCTGAATGTGCGACAGAGCAGATGAGAAAATCTATGGTTGATCCCTGTACGCCTTTTGAGCGGCAAACATTGCAGAATTCAGCGGCCTTTTCAAAATGTATGTTTTTCAGTTGGATTTCTTCAAAAGAAGAGAGGATGTCTTTTAATTTTTCAAACTGAGCAGAGGGGCGCATACCTGAAAGCAATTCTTGTTTGATCGGGCCTATAAGTACAGCTCTACCGTCATTAATAAGATCTGAAAGTTTTTTAATAATATTTTTATCTGGATTTTTATGTCTGAGTGCGTGTGA
The DNA here is from genome assembly GCA_018894445.1 of Actinomycetota bacterium. GTDB lineage: Bacteria > Actinomycetota > Humimicrobiia > Humimicrobiales > Humimicrobiaceae > Hydromicrobium. The sequence goes on along the minus strand of JAHIPJ010000050.1, from coordinate 862 downwards.
CCAAACACAGGTATCTACCAGTACTTTCATCTTTTTCTGGCTTTTTTATAATCATATTTCTCATCGAACTCGACCTTGCCGAACAGACTGGTGATCTCTACCTGTTTTTTGTGGGTAATATACTCCTTCAGGGCAGTTGTGACTGCTTCTTTTTTTGTCTTATGATGGCCAATTTTTAATGCCTGTAAAATTAATTTATCATCTATTGCGAGATTTGTTGCCATGACGTCCTCCTTCTACACAAAATATAACACATCATAATGTGTAAATCAAGGAATCTTCTTTATTTTTCTGTTCTAACAATGAAGCTCAGCGGCCGCGCGCTAGCGCGGTCCGCTGGAGCGCCTTGTTATGCTTTTACCGTACATATTGGATTACGAAGTTGAGATATCCTTGCCTACCTCCACGTTTGTTCCACCTGTTTACAGATTTCAGAATTCTTTTCAAGCATAGGACAATCTCGTCAACACTCTTGGGTTCAGGTGCTATTTCCTTATCCTTCGAGGCATCGTCGCTTAAGCTGGCTCGCCCAAGACGCCACTCGCACATCCTCCGTACATTCTCCAGAAGAAGATGTTCCACATCAGATAATAGGAAGTGCCGTGGTGAACGTCCGATCTTCTCAGCAGTGTAGCTATCAATAATAGCTTCCAACATGCGCATGACGCCATAATCAGATAATTCAGGATGATTCCGGTAGGTCATGACTATGCCAAACTCAATATTCTGTAATACATCGGTGTATTTGTCTTCGACTCTAATCATGTTTTTTCAAAAGCATAACATCTTAATATAAAGAAATCTATTATATCAAGATTTATTAACATGACAAATTGACACTCTCCATGCCTAAAAGCGAGAG
>JAHIPJ010000049.1 GCA_018894445.1 Actinomycetota bacterium | reverse complement strand
CTGTGTATATTTATGGAAGTCACCTTCCTTCTTCACAGGTTTTTATTCTGGCGAACGATAAAATAGTAGGTGAAATTGTAGCTGATGGAGAGGGTACATTCGAATTAGATGGAGTTATGCTAAAACCAGGCAATAATGAAATAGCTGTCTGGGCGAAAGCAGGTGATGGTTTTGTAAGTGCACCGGTATTTACAAATATAATAGTATCCAGGGATCTAAGTGTTCCAATTCCCTCCGATCTAACTGGCTATAATCAGGGAAGTGCTAATTATCTAAGCTGGGGTGTGAGTGTTGATACTGATTTCGATTCATATAAACTGGTTAGAGTAGAGGACCCCTGTATCAATCCGGAGTACCCTGAGAATGATGTCATTGCTACTTTCAACAATATAAGCGTCAAATCTTATATTGATAACGATATAGTAAGCGGTAAATCATATATTTATACTTTATGGACTCTGGATAAGGCAGGACGTGTAGTGTCTAGTAATGTAGTGGCGATCCCCAAACCTGTTTATTCTATTGCCTTTAATAAGGTTCCTTCTTCCATTAGCAATACTATTGCCAGAAGAGAGTGGTTTTATCAAGCCTATGAAATGACCAATACTGGTAATGTAACTATTGATATTCAACCTCTGATGGTATGGCTTAAACTTGAACCCAACCCTGATGAAGAAATGGAAATTTCTCCATTATGGGAGGTACATATATGGGAGCCTAATGGTCAATACTACTATTCAAAGGAGGATATTTATTCTACTTATATTTCAGATTGGAGGAATTTCGATGGTACCACTGAGACCGAGGAGACGACTACAGTTAGTGCAGATGGTTTGATTAAAACTGTTACTGTGACCGAAACCATTAAAAAAACCGAAAAGGGTGATGTTAACCTTAAAAGAATAATGACAGTAACTACAAATACTACCATAACTGTGACTGATCTAACAACAGGTATCAGTACTGTAACTACTACTACTGACACTGACACAGAAATAGTGGAGCCTGAAAAAATAGGTTCACCTATAATGGGGCTCGAGCCTGGTGAAAAAATAATAATAGAAGTTAAAGTACAGAACATTGCGGCTGAGAATGGTGAAAAGATTATTGTTCATTTTCATTTTGCCCCTGTAGATTGTGATGGGCACTTCTATATTGATGAGATTGTTTCTACTCTTGATATTATAGTGATAGGCAAAAGTAGAAATTAGAACTTTTAAAACATCTTATTCATATTATATAATATATTTTATTTTTTCTAGCTGAAATTTTCTATGAAAGCGGTGTGTCAAAAATATGAGTAAAAAAGATAAAAAAAATCATGAAGGTTCTGGTAATGGGCAGGATATGGAAGAAATAGTGGAATATAAAAAGCCTGGTAAGAAAGTACCGGAAGGTACTTTTAAAAGAGAAATAAAAGAAGAAATTAAAGCAGAGGAACTTGAGGAAGAAATAGAGCTTTTAAGGAAAGAACTGGAAAATTATAAAAAGATTGAAGAAGAGCATCTGGATAGAATTAAAAGATTGCAGGCAGATTATGATAATTATAGAAAAAGAACCTTAAGGGAACATCTGGAGCATATAAAAAGGGCAAATAAGGATTTAATAGGAAAACTTCTTCCTGTAATTGATAACTTTGAAATAGCCATTGATGCCGGAAAAAAAATGAAAAAAGAAGAGAGTGATTTTTTAAAGGGCGTAGAAATGATTTATGAAAATTTAATGGAGCTTCTAAAGAAAGAAAATGTCAAAGTTATTGATCCTAAAGGTGAGGAGTTTAATCCGGAAGTTTGTGAGGCAGTTGCAACTGAAGCTGTAAAGGATGTAGATGAAGGTAAAATACTGGATGTTATAAGAAAAGGCTATATGATAGATGATTTTTTAATAAGGCCCGCAGTGGTGAAAGTTTGTAAAAAAAAGTAAAAGGAGCTTAAAAGCTAAAGAAGCGATTTTAAAAACAGAAACTTATATATCCACCCTGGTATTAAACAGGAGTTATATCTAAATGAAGATTGCGATATCTGGCAAAGGTGGAGTGGGGAAGACCACTTTAGCAGCATGTCTTTCTAAGTATTATGCCAATAAAAATCATAAGGTAATTGCCGTTGACGCTGATCCTGATGCAAATCTGGCTGCGGCATTAGGAATAGGATATGATGAGGCTTTAAAGATTACACCGCTGGTAGAGATGAAAAAATTAATTGAAGAGAGAACAGGAGCAAAGCCCGGGGGATATGGAGCGTTCTTTAAATTAAATCCAAAGGTGGACGATATCCCACAGAAATTTGGGATAGATATTGGCGGTGTGAGGCTGCTTGTTGCCGGAACAATAAAAGCCGGCGGCAGTGGATGTTATTGTCCTGAAAATGTTCTGCTTAAAAGTCTATTCAGGCATCTCGTTGTCAACAGGGAAGAGATTGTAATTCTGGATATGGAAGCCGGCATAGAACATCTGAGCAGGGGTACCTGTGAGAGTATGGATGCCTTGATTATTGTAGTAGAACCGGGACTCAGGAGTGTTCAGACTGCCTGGACGGTTAGAAAGATGTCCCTGGATCTGGGAATCAGGGATCTTTTTATCGTGGTAAATAAAGTAAGAAATGATGAAGAAGAAAAATTGATTGAAGATAATCTGGGTGATTTTGTCATACTGGGAAAACTTCCTTACAGCGACAGGGTAAGAGAGTCAGATCTGAAACATTTTTCTCCATGTGATGCGGATGAGAAATTCAAGGAATCAATTGAAGAAATTGCCACTAAGTTAGATAAATATATTGACAAAAAATAAGATTATTCTGCGATGTACAGGTATCTTATTAAAAAGTCTTGTACCTATTTTTTTTTCAATTAAAATAAGAAACATTTGTAAAACTAGAAAGTGGTGGGTATTTGTATAAGATTGTAAAAAAAGAGAAGCTAGTAGAAGATATAGAAAGATTTTATCTTAAAGCTCCGCTAATAGCCAGAAAAGCAAAAGCGGGACAGTTTGTAGTTATCAGAATAAATGAAGATGGGGAAAGAATCCCTTTGACTATTGCAGGTTATAACCGCAGTAATGGGATAATAAACATAGTTTCTATGAGAGTGGGGAAGACTACCTCTTTGCTCTCCAGTTTAAAAGAAGGTGACAGTATACTGGATGTTGTAGGTCCGCTGGGCAATGCTTCTGAGATTGAAAACTTTGGAAGAGTGATCTGTGTTGGAGGTGGAGTGGGAGTGGCTCCAATTTTTCCTATAGCCAGGGAATTAAAAAAGACTGGCAATTATGTAATCTCCATTATCGGCGCCAGGAGTAAAGACCTTCTTATCTTAAAAGAAGAGATGGGAGATACATCTGATGAACTGTATATCTGCAGTGATGACGGTTCCATCGGATATCATGGTTTTGTATCAGATTTTTTAAAGGAGTATCTGGAGAAAAATTTAACCGGTAATGCAGATAAAAAAAAGGATAAGAGAATTACCAGAATAATTGCTATTGGCCCGGCTCTTATGATGTCTGCTGTAGCTGAGGTGACCAAACCTTTTAACATAAAGACCATAGTATCTCTGAATTCCATAATGGTTGATGGGACGGGAATGTGCGGGGCATGTAGAGTAGAAGTGGGAGGTAAAACTAAATTTGTATGCGTGGATGGACCTGAATTTGATGGGCACCAGGTAAATTTTGATCTTCTTCTTTCAAGGCAGAAGACCTACTGTGATCATGAGAAGGAGTGCATGGATCTTTATAAACATAAATGCAGGCTGCCGGAGTGATAATATAGTTGATTAGTTGCAGGAAGGACACTTAAAAAATGACAAAAAGAACAGACAAAAGGAATATAAAAAAAGAAAAGATTCCCCGGGTGGCTATGCCTGAACAGGACCCTGAGAAGCGGAATAAGAATTTTAATGAAGTAACTCTGGGATATACTGAAGAAGATGCTCTGCGCGAAGCATTAAGATGTCTCCAGTGTAAAAATCCTGAATGTATAGGAGGCTGTCCGGTAGAGATTGACATAAAAGGTTTTATTAAACTGATCCAGGAGAAGAAATTTAATGAGGCTCTGGAAAAGATCAGAGAACGGAACAGCCTTCCGGCCATATGTGGCAGAGTATGTCCCCAGGAAGATCAATGTGAAAAGGTATGTATCCTGGGTATAAAAGATGATCCGGTAGCTATCGGAAGGCTTGAACGATATGCAGCAGACCGTGAATTAAAAAGAAAAGCTCAAAGGTTAAAAGAATGCGCCTGGTCGGAGGTTACCAAACAGTGCACCAGAGAAAAAATAGCAATAATTGGGTCCGGTCCTGGCGGGCTTACCTGTGGGTCAGAATTAGCCAAACTGGGTTATCGGGTTACTATATTTGAAGCTCTGCATGAACCGGGAGGAGTTTTAGTTTATGGTATCCCTGAATTCAGGCTTCCCAAGGAAATAGTGAAAAGAGAAATAGATTACGTAAAGAGCCTGGGAGTTAAGATTGAAGTAAATATGGTAATGGGAAAAATTTTGACCCTGGATGATTTATTTAGCGAAGGATTTAAGGCAGTTTTTATATCCACCGGCGCAGGCCTTCCATATTTTATGGGTATCCCTGGAGAAAATCTGAATGGAGTATATTCTGCTAACGAATATCTCACCAGGTCAAACTTGATGAAAGCCTATAAATTTCCCCGGTGTGATACTCCGATTATCAGGGGAGATAAGGTCGCGGTAGTTGGTGGGGGAAATGTGGCCATGGATTCAGCCAGGGTGGCAAAAAGGCTGGGGGCAAAACATGTGTATTTGATATATAGAAGAAGTGAAGAAGAGATGCCTGCCAGAAATGAAGAGATAGAGCACGCCAGAGAAGAAGGAATTGAATTTAAACTACTGGCCAGTCCTGTTGAGATAATAGGAAAAGATGGCTGGGTGCATAAGATAATGTGTATTAAGATGAAATTAGGAGAGCCTGATGACTCTGGCAGGAGAAGACCGGTGCCTTTAGAGGGTTCAGAATTTAATATAGAGGTCGATGTAGTAATAATGGCTATAGGCCAGGGTCCCAATCCACTTCTTACATCTACTATTCCACTATTAGAGATTACCAGATGGGGGAATATTAAAGCTGATCCGGCTACCGGAAAAACAAATATAGAAGGTGTTTTTGCAGGCGGGGATATAGTTACCGGTGCCGCCACAGTTATACTGGCAATGGGTGCCGGGAAAAACGCGGCTACAGCTATTGATGAATATGTAAGAACCGGCATATGGTAATAACTATTAGGATATGAAATTCATATTTTAAAATTTTTAAGCAAATACCTTAATTAATACTGCAATTCTTCGTATATATATTATAATTTAACTTTCTAGAGAGGTTTGTTATAGAAGGTATTT
>JAHIPJ010000048.1 GCA_018894445.1 Actinomycetota bacterium | reverse complement strand
AATAATCAAAAAGAAGCAGTTTTAGGAGCATTATTGGATATCAGTATCATAATTGTAAATTATAATAGCCTGGATTTTATAAAAAAATGTATTAGCAGCATTAGAGAGCATACTGGAAAAAATAGATTGAATTATGAGATTTTGGTAGTGGATAATAATTCGAGTGATGGAAGTGTAGAGTATCTAAAAGAACAGGTTAAGAAAAATAATAGCTTTTATTTAATTGCAAATAAGAATAATGAGGGTTTCTCCAGAGCTTCTAATATGGGAGCGTTGAAAGCAAATGGAGAGTATCTGCTGTTTTTAAATCCTGACACCAGGTTTATAAGCGGCAGTCTAGGAGAACTGGTAGATTTTTATAGTAAAGAGGATAGAACCGGCAGACCAGGAGTTGTGGGAGCAAAAATATTAAATTCAGACGGGACCCTGCAGTTCAGTTCCAGATCTTTTCCAACACTGGCAAGGCAGTTTTATGAGAGTTATTTTCTGTACCGGATATTTAAAAAAAGCCGTATCTTTGGTTCTTATTTTTTAAGCTGGTGGGACCACAATAGTCAGAAGGAAGTGGACTGGGTTGCTGGCTCATTTATGTTTGTTAAAAAAGATTATTTTATGGAAGCGGGTATGTTTGATGAAGATTATTTTATGTATAGTGAAGATTGCGACCTTTGTCTGAAATTATACAGAAAGGGCTATAAAAATTACTATTTTCCTTACTTTGTTATAGAACATGCTGACAGCGGCATTGCTTCCAGAAATATGGCAGCAAGAGAGGCAGGAATCTGGAAAAGCAGGAGACTATATTTTAAGAAAAACTACTCTGCAGTCTATGCCGGATACTTGAGTTTCCTTTATTTGGCTGGAGTTCTGAACAGAATACTGTTATTTATGGTTTTATCTATATTTAAACCTGGAAGTAAAAATAGGGCCAGGCTTGTAGCGTATTTTAGGGTTTTAAGACTATATTTCAAGGGTTAGAAATATGATAACAGAAGATAATAAAAAAATAATACTTCCGGATGTGAGCTTTATAACCACTGTTTACAATGAGGAAAAAAGCATTATCGAATTTCTGGAAAGTTTAATGGAGCAAATTTATCTGCCCGGTGAGATAATTATAGTTGATGGTGGTTCAAAAGATAAAACTTTTGAGATTGCTTTAGGATTTTTTAAAGACGAAGCCTCCCAAAAAGATGGTGATTATAGAACAGTATTAAATAACAGAAATGACAGCACCGGAGATAAATTAAATAAAAGAAACAACAAATCTATTGTAAATGTCAGAATAATTAAAAAAAGTGGGGCAAATATTTCACAGGGAAGAAATGCTGCTATAAAAAATGCCTCTGGCAGGATTATTTGTGTAAGCGATGCCGGGTGCATTCTGAATAAAAATTGGTTGAAAGAAATTACAAGATTTTATGATGATACTTCATGTAATATAGTTGGTGGCCTGAACCTGCCGTTTTGCCGGAATTTTATACAGAAGTGCCTTGCTGTCTGTGTCGTGCCTGCAAGAGGAGAAATAAAGGTTGAAAAATATATGCCCTCATCCAGAAATATAAGTTTTAAAAAGAAAATCTGGATTGATGTCGGCGGTTATCCTGAAAATATGGATTATGGTGAGGATATGAAATTTGATTTTAATATAAAAGCTGCGGACTACAGGATAAGATTTAATCCTGATGCTGTCGTTTACTGGAAAATGAGAGAAAATCCTGTTCAAATATTCTGGCAATTCTTCAGATATGCAAAAGGTGATGCGATTGGCAGGATGTATCCCGTCCGTCATCTTATAAGGTTTAGCGCATTTTTTATATTTATAATTATTTTAATTGGTGCATTCTGTTTAAGCAAATGGATTCTGGTTATACTGGCACCGCTTTTTATAGTTTATGTCTTCAAACCCTACAGCAGGTTAGTTAAGAGCTGGAGCAGTAATGGAATTTGCAGTTTTTATAGAGTGGAAAAATTTTTATCCATCCTTTTTATACCTTTTTTACTTCTACAAATTGACCTTTCAAAGATGTGCGGCTATATTTATGGCCTTTTTAAAAAAATTATAATAGAATAAAAATATATTTTTTTAAATAATTGTTTATATGTATTTTTAAAAGTATTTAAATATTTTTGAATTT
>JAHIPJ010000047.1 GCA_018894445.1 Actinomycetota bacterium | reverse complement strand
GGTTGGTAACAATGCTTTGCCTCATATTATTCCTTTAATAGCACAAGGATTAATTAAAAGATATAGTAAAGATAAAAATCTTCCTCTTGACATAATAATAGCAGAGAACATGAGAGATGCAGCGGAATATTTTGAAAAAGAGATAGTTAAAATTGTTGGAAATGATTATCCTTTAAAAAAATTAGTTGGGCTTGTAGAAACTAGTATTGGTAAAATGGTGCCAATAATGTCAAAAAAAGACATAGATGAAGATATATTACAAATTTTTGCTGAATCATATAATAATCTAATCTTAGATAAAAAAGCTTTTAAAAATCCAATACCAAATGTTAAAGGTCTTTCTCCAAAAGATAACATGAAGGCATGGGTTGATAGAAAGTTATTTATTCACAACCTTGGCCATGCTACGATTTCGTATATGGGATATTTATATGATAAAAAATTTGTTTATTTATACGAGGCATTGGCTGTAAAAGAATTATACAGTCAAACTAAAGAAACAATGATGCAAGCATCAGAAATATTAATGAAAGAATATCCTGGCGAGTTTACAAAGAAAGATTTGGAAGACCATATTGATGATTTATTAAAACGATTTATGAACAAGGCTTTAGGCGATACAATTTATAGAGTAGGAAGAGACCTGTTAAGAAAATTAGGACCAGAGGATAGATTGGTTGGAGCCATAAAAAAAGGGTTGAAGTACAATATGAATGTGGATAAAATTCTTTATGCTTTGGTTTGCGGTTTTTATTTTAGAGCTGCCGATAAATCAGGCGCTATGTTTGATAGAGATATTGAATTCGTTTCAAAATATTTTAATAATGGCATAGAGTATGTACTGGTAAATGTATGCGGATTCGATAAGAATAAGCATAAAGACATAATTGCAAAATGCGAAAAATATTCAGAAGAAATTAAAGCATTATACAAAATATAAGGAAAGAAATATGAGCAAACTAGAAAAATCAGTAAAAGAAAATAAATTTTTAGAAGAGAATTTAAAATAGTATACGAGGAGAAAAGCTATGCCAATAATGAGAAACGGAGAAAAAGCAAGGGAAATAATTGATAAAGTAAAAAAATCTGGAAATAGTTTACCATGTTTTTGCACAGAAAATATTATGACAACAGAAGCAATCTTTATGGGGGCAAAAAAATTTAAAGAAGCGAAAAATATAAAAGGACAATTACCGCTTATTATTGCTTTTACAGCAAGTTATAAGCAGAGACAGCAGCTAAAAAATTACTCTGGATTAAGCGATTTTAAAGAAGGATTATTAGCAGTAAGAGATGATATCGAAAGAATTGCAAGAGACAAAGGTCAATTTAACGATATAAATGTTATTGTACATCTAGATCATGCTCAACCAGGCGATGATGATTGGATATTCAAGGAAAATAAAGATTTTATATCTTCCATTATGTATGATTGTAGTCATTATAGTCTTAATGATAATATTAAAATGGTAAAAGATTTTGTTAAAAAGCATAAAAAGGATTTTGTTATTGAAGGTTGTGTTGATGAAATATATGATTATAGCGCAAGTAATGAGAAGCTTGAAGTAAAAGAAAATATTACTGAAGCAGGTGATGCAGAGAATTATTTTAAAGAAACTGGAGTTGATTTGGTAGTTGCTAACTTAGGGACAGAACATAGAAGAACAGAAAGTGCTTTAAAGTGGTATCATAGAGATGCAGCTCAAAAAATTAGAGATAAAATAGGAAGGCAAATAGTACTTCATGGCGCATCGAGTTTAAGTTATACTGAGTCTAAAAACTTGCCACAGGACGGAATTGTTAAGGTTAATATCTGGACAATATTAGAAGTAAATCCGGGCAGAATTATGGCTGGTGAAATAATAAAAAATATAGATAAAATATTATTAAAAGAAAGTATCGAAAAATTAGTTAATGAAGGATTTTTAAATAAAAAAGTTTTAAATAAAGGTGGGAAACCTTCGTTAGATTTTCTAACAGAAAAATACAGAAGAGATGATATTTTTATTCCAGCCATCGTTAAGCAAGTTAAAAATTATTATGAGAATTTTTATATTAATTACTGATGGAGGACAAAATGGCTAATTTATTCAATCAGTCAATGAATAAAAAAGATATCTTAAAAAGAGTTGGAAATATTAGTCAACAGCTCTGAAGAATAAAAATTTCTCTCACCTATAAAACCCCCATTTTCCCCATAAAACGGGGTTTTTTATATAAGGACAGACAAATCAAAAAAAATATTTCTTCGCACCATTAAAATTTGACAAATATATGAATAATATGTATATTATTCATATGAATAAATATAAAATGAATATAAACATAGCCTGGCTAAAAAGAAAAAGAGACGGGCTAACAAAACAACTGGCCGGTATCGGCCCCTTTGTTGATGGAAGCATGGCAAAGGTAAAAAGAAGATGCGGAAATCGTAACTGCAAATGCTACCTAAAAGATGAAAAGCATGAAAGCTATTATCTTATGTATAAAGTAAAGGGGGTGACAAAAGCTGTATATATACCGGTTGACTTAGAAGATGAGGTAAGAGAGTGGAATGATAATTACAAAAGGTTAAAAAAGATAATAGCGGAGATAACAAGGACCAATAAAGAAATAATCAGAAGGCATGTGAAAGAAAAAAGATTAAAGAAAGGACGCAAATGACAGGGGATGCTTTTTTTAAAACAGTCAGCCATTTTTTTCCCAAGCTAACAAAATGGCTCCAGTCGGTAGACGATCCCAGAAATAAGAACAAAATAATATATGAGCCCAGCCATCTTCTCTGGCTGGGTATCTTTTTATTTCTTCTTCGGCTGGGATCAAAAAGAAAAATAAAGTATAAGCTGGCCACAGAGGACTTTTTAAAAAATCTTAACCAGCTTTGTACAGGCTACAGCGAAAATGTCGCCCACCATGATACCGTGGAGTATCTTCTTCAAAGACTTGAGCCGGAGGAGCTATACGGGGTAAGGCAAAAGATGGTAAATAGACTGATAAGGATGAAGGCTTTAGAAAAGTACAGGCTTCTTGAAGAGTATTATATGATCGCAGTAGACGGCACCGGTCATCTGATGTTCAAAGAAAGGCACTGCCCGCATTGCCTTACCAAAAAAAAGGATGGAAAAATACTTTACTACTACCATAACGTGCTTGAAGCAAAACTGGTAACTGGTACTGGGCTGGCATTATCAGTGGAGACAGAATTTATACAGAACAGTGACGGAGAAACCAAACAGGACTGCGAACTTAATGCATTCTACAGGATGGCAAAAAGACTTAAGAGGCGGTTTCCCCAGCTAAAGATATGCCTGCTGCTTGACAGCCTTTATGCGGCCGGTCCGGTAATAGATATATCAGAAGAGTATGGGTGGAAGTATATTACTGTTTTTAAGAGAGGCTCTATGCCTGAAAGATACGAAGAGTTTTGCCAGCTTAAAAAGCTTTGTCCGGAAAATGAAATAGAGCTGGCAAATGATAAAGCCAGTCAGAAGTACAGCTGGGTAGGCGATATTGACCATAAGGGAAATTATTTTGATGTTATAGAGCTTAATGAAGCCGCTTTAGATAAGAAGACCAGATTTGTATGGTTAACTAATTTTAAGGTAGGGAAAAAAAATATTATCAAAATAGCCAAAGGAGGGAGGCTAAGATGGAAGATTGAAAATGAAGGATTTAACATCCAAAAAAATAGGGGATTTAACCTGGAACACCCATACAGCCAAGATGAAATATCAATGAAAAACCTGTACCTGCTTCTTCAGATCGCCTATATCCTCTCCCAGCTCATGGAGAAAGGTAGTCTGTTAAAGCATAAGATCCAAAAAGTCTTTGGCAGCGTCACCATGCTATTTGAACAGCTGCTTGAAGACTTAAGGACCAAATCTGTCGGTGTTAATTTTTCAAACAAACCAATACAAATAAGACTCTCGTCTTTTCCTTAGCTTCCCAAAGTGTTCCCAGGTTAATCCCCTTCAAAACCCATAATCATATTACCACAAGTCCTTAGATAAATCTTCCCTAAAATCCCAGCTGCTAAAAATTCCGGTAATATGCTGATTTTGTGCTAAAATCAAAATAATCATTCTTCAGAGCTGATTAGTCAATCGAAAACTTTACTTTATCCAGTTTTATGCTATTATCTAGATATTTTACTTTATTACAAAATGTTATTTATTATAAAATAACCTGATTTATGAGCCTTCTAGGTATTGATATTGGAACAACAGGGGCTAAAGCAATCATATTCAACGAAGAAGGTAAGGCATTGGCAAGTGCCTATCAGGAGTATGAGCTGATTTATCCTAAACCTCACTTTGTAGAATTTGATACAATTCCTATGTGGAATAAAATCTTTGATGTAATAAGAGAGATAAACTCTTGCCCCGTGGTTAAGAAAGACCCGGTAACTGCACTTTCAGTGTCAACCGTTGGAGAAAGCTTTACTCCAATCGATGAAGATGGGAATATAATCTATAATACAATTTATTCAACCGATTCAAGAAGTGAAGCTGAACTTGAGTTTATTTTTACAAAAATCCCTGAAAAAGAGCTTTATTTTATTACAGGTCTTCCTCCTCAGACAATTTGTGCATTAAATAAAATATTATGGTTAAAAAATAATCTACCTGAAATCTATAGGAAAACCAAGAGGATTTTATTCACCGAGGATCTGCTCCAGCATAAACTTGGAATTACTGATACAAAAATAAATTATTCACTTTCATCAACATCTTTGTTTTTTGATATAAGAAAAAGAATTTGGTCAGATAGAATTTTAAACACTTTTGATATAGATAAAGATTTATTTTCAGCACCAGCACCTTCCGGAATTATAGTTGGTATTGTGAGAGATGATATAGCTAAAGATCTAGGATTCAAAAATAATGTTCTTGTTGTTACAGGAGGTCATGACCAACAGTGTGCTGCACTTGGAGTAGGTTCTATCAAAGGAGGACTAGCTGCTGATGGAATGGGTACTGTTGAATGTGTTACAACAACACTTGATGAGCTGATAATAAGTGATTCAATGTATGAAAATGACTTTTCAACAAGAGTTCATGTAGTTCCCAATAAGTTTGTAACAATTGCATATAATTTGACTTCAGGAAGTCTGGTCAAATGGTTTGTTGACATTTTTGCAGATAAGGAAAAGGAGCTGGCTGAAAAAGAGCAGGTTGGTGTAATAAAATATTTTTATAAAAATTTTGATTTTAATCCTTCAGGATTATTTGTACTTCCCTATTTTTCGTCATCAGGAACCCCTTATCATGACCCTATTCCTAAGGGTACAATTACGGGTTTAAATTTAACTACCAAAAAGGAAGATATCTTTAAAGCAATAATAGAAGGTCTGATTTATGAGATAGCATTCAATGTTGAACTGGCTGAAAAGTCAGGAGTAAAAATTACAGAACTTAGAGCAGTAGGTGGTGGGGCTAAATCAGATAAAGAGCTTACTCTTAAGTCATCAATTTTGGGGAAGCCTATAAAGAAGATGCAAATAACTGAGGCTGGATGTCTTGCCACAATGATGCTTGCGGGTAGTGCAACAGATAAATTTACACTTGAGCAGGCGATTTCGAGTTTTATAAAGGTAGAGAGAGAATTTTACCCTGATGAGAGAATAAGAGAAAAATATTTAGATAGGTTTGTGAAATATAAAAAAATTTACAACCTTATAAGCCAGATTTATTGATTTTTTTAAACCGTAAATTGACTTAAGTTTTATGTTATAATCCATATTGTAACTAAAGACGAGATTAAGGAAAACTGTGGTAAGTGAAAATAGCGGGATAAAAATTGCTGCCTCTATTCTAAATAGTAATTTTATAAACCTGGCGAGTGAGATTAAAAAAGTTGAAAAGGCCGGAGTGGAGATGCTTCATATAGACGTTATGGATGGAAACTTTGTTCCAAACATAACTATTGGTCCCCCCATTATAGAATGCTTGAGAAAAAATACCGGGCTTTTTTTGGATGTGCATCTTATGATTAAAAAGCCTGATAGACTTCTTGATAGTTTTATCGAAAGTGGAGCAGATCTGATAAATGTTCATGCCGAAGAATGCCCTCATCTAGACCGGACATTGAACTATATAAAACAGGCAGGTAAGAAAGCTGCAGTCGCATTAAATCCTTCAACACCTTTATGCTTCATAGAGAACGTCCTGGGACTTGTTGATATGGTATTGATTATGACGGTCAATCCTGGATTTGGGGGTCAGAAATTCATACATGATATGGTTTATAAGATTAGAAAGTTAAAGGCAATGATTGAAGAGTACAGAAGATATTCCTCTAATGTAAAAAAATGTGTTGATATTCAAGTGGATGGAGGGATTAATATCGATACAGCCCCGATTGTTGCCGGAGCAGGGGCGAATGTATTGGTAATGGGTACAGCTATTTACGAGTCAGATAATCCTGCAGAATATATAAAGAAAGTAAGATATAAAATATCAAGAGCAAAAACAGTATAGTTCACTGCTTTCTTCTAATATAATAATAATATAAAAATATATATGAAGGTGATATCAATAAAAAAATAGCCCTCTCTTTTTTGATAGGGCTATTTTTATATATATAAGTTGTAAATTAGTTTAGCATAAATTAAGCAGCTGATATTGCTTCGGTTGGACAACACTCTACTGCTTCTTCAATGCACTCTTCATCATTCTCTTCATAATCATTCTTGATAACTTCTGCTATATCTTCATCCTCGTTTAATTTAAAAATATCCGGGCATGTTTCTTCGCATAGACCGCATCCTGTGCAGAGATCCTTATCTATTTTTACTTCCATTGGGTTCCTTTCCACTTTTTAATTTATAAATCTTATTTGTTCTTTAGTAATATTGTTATGTAATATACAAAATTTTTTTTTCTATTTCAACAAAAAAGTTTTTTATTTTTTAAAATAAAGAACAATTGAAAATAGTGAGTTTATTGACTATTTAAAATAGGATTGCTATTATTTGGTGGTTAATCAATTGGTATAATTTTTCTAAAATTTAGTAACAAAACCAATAGTAATTATTTAATGGAAATTCTCATGAAAAATATATTGCCTGGAAAGTTTTACGGGAGAGATACATCAGAAGTAGCCAGGAATTTACCGGGTAAGGCACTGGTGAAATTTAGAGGACCAGAAATGGTTGGGGGAATAATTCTGGAAACGGAAGCTTATTTTGGCGAAGATGATCCTGCAAGTCATGCTTATGGTGGAAAGACGCCCAGAAGCGAGATAATGTTTGGAAAGTCAGGCATTGCCTATGTCTATATGTGTTATGGGATGTATTATCTATTAAATGTTGTAACCGAAAATGAAGGAAAACCGGGTGCGGTGTTAATAAGAGCTCTAAAACCTCTCTGGGGAATTGATATCATGAAAAAAAGAAGAAATGTCAATCTGGAGGGCAGGCTTACAGACGGACCGGGTAAATTAACCATAGCACTGGGTATAGATATAAAAGATAATGGTGCTGACATTGTGAAGGGAGAAAAGGGGTTATATATATTTGATTACAAAAAAGGAAATAATAATTATAAAATAACTAGAACGAATAGGATAGGAATAAAGAAAGGCGAAGACAGGTTGCTCAGGTTTTTAATCCTCGATAGAGAAGTATAGATAGTAGAAATGTATATTTTTATAAATATATAAAATAATAGAATTT
>JAHIPJ010000046.1 GCA_018894445.1 Actinomycetota bacterium | reverse complement strand
AAAGATAGCATTGAAGAAGTTCATAGTCCTGCCAAGGAGGGGGAGCAAAAAAGAAGCCAGCTTTCTTATGAGATGGCTAAAAAAGTGCTGGGCTGGCAGCCAAAAGTATTCATAGAAGAAGGTCTTAAGCTGACTTATGGCTGGTTTAAAAAGAATATGTAAATGATTTGTAATATAAATATGTTAGAGTAAAATCATCATTATGAAAAATAAGCAGAGAGTAAATAAACGAAAAATTCTTAATATAGTCCCCACCCCATTTTTTGCTGACAGAGGGTGCCATATGAGGATACTGGGGGAGATGAAAGCACTGGCAAATTATGGGTATCAGAATATTATTGTGACCTATCATAACGGCCGTGATCTGGAAGGACTTGATATCAGAAGGATTATAAATATCCCCTGGTACAGGAAACTGGAGGCAGGCCCATCGATACATAAATTCTATATAGACATCCTCTTGTTTTTTAAAGCGGCGGCTGTATATTTTAAGGAAAAGCCTGATATTATATACGGTCATCTTCATGAGGGGGCATTTGTGGGGGGACTGGTCAAGTACCTTTTAACCTTCGGGAAAATTCCACTTGTTTTCGATGTTCAGGGAAGTTTGACTTCGGAACTGGATACCTTCAACTGGATTAAGGGAAGAAAAGTGATAAGGTGGTTTTTTTATACGCTGGAGAAGTTTATCTGCAGGATGCCGGATTTTTTTATATGCAGCTCGGTATCCAATGGAGATATTATAAAAAATAGATTTCATATAAACCCGGATAAGGTCAGGGTTGTGATAGATGGGGTGCATACTGATTTTTTTAGCAAACCCCCAAAAAAAGGATTTAAAGAGGAGCTGGGGATACCCGGAGATGCACCGCTTATAATATTTACCGGGGCGCTTCTGGCCGCTAAAGGAATATGGAATTTAGTATCAGCCATTCCACTGGTCCTGGAAAAAAGAAAAGACGTCCATTTCTTGATAGTGGGCTATCCTGTAGAAGAGACAGCTGCAAAAGTCAGGGAGCTCGGAGTGGAGAAAAATGCCCATCTTACCGGTATGGTAGATTATTTTAAACTTCCCGATTATCTTGTAATCAGTGATATAGCAGTTGAGCCAAAAGTGGATAAGGCGGGCGAAGCCAGCGGGAAAGTCATAAATTATATGGGAGCCGGACTTCCTGTAGTATGTTTTGAAGGCAAGAATAATCGCCGGTTCTTAGGAGAAGGCGGGATCTATGCGGTTGATGATAAGGTAGAAAATCTCGCGGCTCAGATGATATGGGCTGTGGAGAATCCGGATGAAGCAAAAAGATTGGGAGAGTTAAATAGGAAGAGGGTAGAAGAAGTATTTTCCTGGAACAACAGCATAAAGGCTACGGTAGAAGCTTTTGAGAAATTGATTTCAAAGTAGTTTTTACTGATTAAATTTCTAATAAGTCTTTATAATTAAGGTAGATTGTAAGAAAATATATTTATTGATATCATACTTCAAAATTAGGTTTAAAATTTATTGACATTTTCTAAAGGAATAAGAATGAAAGTTTGTGTTATAGGAACAGGATATGTCGGCCTGGTTAGCGGCGTGTGTTTTGCTAAAATGTTTATTGATAATATATTTTAATTGGAGGTATAGTTTTGATAGACGGAGTTAAAATAAAAAAGCTCAAGGTTATTCCTGACGAGAGAGGCAGGCTTATGGAGATACTTCGCTCTGATGATGACCTCTTTATAAAATTCGGGCAGGTCTATATGACTACTGCTTATCCTGGAGTAGTTAAAGGATGGCATTACCATAAAAAACAAATAGATAATATGGTAGTGGTAAAAGGAATGATGAAAGTGGTCTTATATGACAGCAGGAAGGGTTCACCTACATATAAAGAGGTAAATGAATTCTTTATTGGAATACATAACCCCATACTTCTTCAAATCCCCACCTATGTTTATCATGGTTTTAAATGCATTACAGAATATGAGGCAATATGTATAAATATTCCTTCCGAACCCTATAATTATAAAGAACCTGATGAGTACAGGGAGGATCCGCACAGTCCTGATATACCTTACTGCTGGGAAAGAAAGGATGGGTAGAAATAATTATCTTATTATATAATGGGAGACGTATGAAATTTATAATTACTATTTTCAGAGATGAAGATGGAATGTATATTGCTGAGTGTCCTTCTATACCAGGATGTATAAGTCAGGGAAAAACTGAAAAAGAAGCAGAAAAAAACATCCAGGATGCAATTAGAGAATGTCTTGAAGTTAGAGCAGAAAAAGGTATTCCACTAACAATATCTACACGTCAGGTGGAGGTTAAAGTTTAGTGCCGAAAGTCTCCCATTGCTGAAATCTGGTTTAACTATTGAAGATTTTATAAAAAAACTATAGATATACCTTACGATTGGGACAGAAAAGACAGATAGGAGGACTTAGTGGAAGATAGAAGTTTTAAAACACTGCTTATAACAGGCGGGGCAGGGTTTATCGGTAGCAACTTTATACATTACATTGCAAGGAAGTATCCGGAATATAAGATAATTAACCTGGATAAGCTGACTTATGCTGGGAATCTGGAAAACCTGAGAGATATAGAAAATAATCACAATTATAAATTTATAAAAGGCGACATTGCTGATAGAAAAATTATAGATGAGATTTTTAAATCACGAAACATTGACGCTATTATAAATTTTGCAGCTGAATCTCATGTAGATAGGTCAATAGAAGACCCGGGTGTATTCATTCAGACTGATATCTACGGTACATATGTCTTGCTTGAAGCAGTAAAAAAATATAATAGCAGTATTTTCCTCCAGATAAGCACTGATGAAGTTTATGGTTCCATAACAGACGGTTCTTTTAGGGAAGACGATCCACTTAAGCCCAACAGTCCCTATTCCGCTTCCAAAGCCGGAGCAGAGATGATTGTAAGGTCTTTTTATAAAACATATAAAACTCCTGTGATTATTACCAGGACTTCAAATAATTTTGGACCCTATCAGTATCCTGAAAAATTAATTCCGCTTTTTGTGACCAATCTCATTGATGACATAAAGGTTCCATTATACGGAGACGGAATGAATGTAAGGGATTGGATTTATGTGGATGATAACTGTGCTGCACTTGACTTAATCCTTCATAAGGGTGAAGTCGGAGAAGTGTATAATATAGGGGCAGGCAATGAAAAACCAAATATATGGATTACTAAAAAAATAATTGAGATTCTTGGAAAATCCGAGGATATGATTGAGCCGGTTACTGACAGGCTTGGCCATGACCGCCGTTATTCCGTTGACTGTTCTAAACTAAAAAAGGAGTTTGACTGGAATGCTCGATATGACTTTGAGGAAGCACTGGAGAAGACCGTACGATGGTATATGGGTAATGAAGACTGGTGGAGGCCACTTAAGGAAAAAAGTATTTAAGCTTTTTATTGACATTTTATAACAAAAAGTTATACTATTGGTAGTAATGGAGGTAAAACTCTTATGTCAAATATAAAGACTGCGGTATCAATTAAAGAATCTCTATTTAAAAAAGCTGAAACTTTAGCAAAGAAATTAGAAATCTCACGGAGTAAGCTATTTGCAGTAGCGCTTGAAAATTTTATAAGACAACAAGAAAATAGAGAACTATTAAAAAAAATAAACGAAGTCCATAGCCAAGTATTTAGCCCTGATGAAGAGAGTTATAGAAAACAAATAAGAGACTATCACAGGCGCTCCCTGGAGGATGAATGGTAATTAATCAGGGGGATATTTTTTGGGTGGATCTAGGCAAGCCTTCTGGATCTGGACCTGGCTATAGACATCCACATGTTGTTATTCAAAATAATTTGTTTAACAAAAGCTTAATTAATACAGTTGTTGCTTGTGTCCTGACTTCAAATTTAAAAAGAGCTAAATCTCCCGGGAATGTTTTACTACTTCACAATGAAGCAAATCTTTCAAAACAAAGTGTAGTTAACATATCTCAGATTTTTACTGTTGATAAAAAAGATTTGGTTGAAAAAATTGGAACTCTAAGTTCAGAAAGAACTCAGGAAATCTTAGATGGTATAAATTTACTTTTGGAGCCCAGAGATATATTATAAACTGCTCAAGGCGGGTATCTGGCCTGGGCCCGCTAAGAAAAATCATTTGTCGGTGATTTTTGAAATGTTCCTTTATAACAGATGTGTATATTCTTTTTATTTTTTCCTTCTTAATATGACTTACTTCTGATTTCAATTGTAATTATATAAATAACTTTCTCTTTGTCGTTAATTTCATAAAATAATCTAAAACTACCAATTCTATATCTCCATGTCTCTGGTTTATATGCTCTTAATTTTTTTATATCCTTACCAAAATAGGGATTATTTTTT
>JAHIPJ010000045.1 GCA_018894445.1 Actinomycetota bacterium | reverse complement strand
CTTCAAACCCTACAGCAGGTTAATTAAGGGCTGGAGCAGTAATGGAATTTGCAGTTTTTATAGAGTGGAAAAATTTTTATCCATCCTTTTTATACCCTTTTTACTTCTACAAATTGACCTTTCAAAGATGTGCGGCTATATTTATGGCCTTTTTAAAAAAATTATTATAGAATAAAAATATATTTTTTTAAATAATTGTTTATATGTATTTTTAAAAGTATTTAAATATTTTTGAATTTGTTTTATAATATAACTTAAAATATAAAATTTAATCATTTTATTATAGATATTTTTAATTAAATATGAGATAATAATAATTATTTAATATATTTTTATAAGCTAATAAAAATTAAGTGACATCCTAAAAAGATGAAAGATACCAAAGGAGTGAAAAATGGCTTACGCGGATGAAGTAAAAAAAATTGATACCAATGAGTTAAGGGTTAATCTTACAAAGTATTTAACCGAAAATTTAGGTGATACTATATACATAACCAGGTATAACAGGTTGGTAGCAGAAATCAGAGTATATACTGAAGATACCAGAAGAAAAACCGAGCTTAGAATTGCAAGGAAAATGATTGAAGCCGCCGAAAGAGAGAAAAAACAAAAGAAGTAAAACCAGTTTATTTTGATTGAATTGATAAATAATTATGCTAATATATAGAAAAATTCAAGTAATGAAGTTTACTGCTGAGTATTTCAGTTAGATTTATGAGTTTTAATAAACAAAAATATAGTTCTACAAAAAAGCTGATTAGCATGTTTCTCTGGCTAAAAGATAATTCCTGCTGGCAAAACTTATAAAAGCCTGGCTGATAGGATTTTTTACTTTTGTCTAAAATCTTTTTTATTTTTAAGTAATTTCTTTAGATATTCAATTTATAATAACAAATAAAAAAAATAGCAAAAAATTTAAAGAGTATTTCTATACAAGCCAGGCAAAAAAGACAGGAGAACCTTTATCGAAGTACTCTTTTTGTTTTATACTAGGTAGTAAAGGAAATTTTTAATTATCTGTAGGTTAAGATATCAATTTAATAATTAAAAAAGCTTAAAAAATATGTTTTATCCATCTAAAAGTGAATACCTTAAAATAGCTCAAACCTATAATCTAATACCGGTATATAAAGAGTATATTGTTGATACCGAAACCCCTACTTCCATATTTATAAAAACAGGCGGATTAAAAAGAGAAGGATTTTTACTGGAAAGTATAGAAGGGCAAAAAAATTTATCAAGGTACTCTTTCATCGGAATTGGATGTAATAACTTAATAAAGTTTGATAGGGAAGTCTTTTCTTTAAATGACGGCAGTAAGAAAGTGTTTGAAATAAAAACTAGAAATCCACTTCTGGAACTGGAAAAAATTATGAAAAAATACCGGCTTTATAAAAATCCGGAGCTTAATCATTTTATAGGTGGTGCTGTAGGTTATCTGAGTTATGATTTGGTAAAATATTTTGAACAAATCCCTATCCCGGAGAATAAATTATTTATACCTGAAATTATGCTCTATCTTACTGATTTAGTGGTAGTTTTTGACCACCTGCTTAATCGTATTAAAATAGTTTCTACAATGAAAATTGAAAGTAAAATTTCTGCCGGAAAAGCTTATGATATTTCAGTTGAGAATATTGAAAATCTGGAAAAGAAAATTAAGGAAAATAATAGAAATAATTTCAGAAGCAGTTTTGAATCTGCTGCCATTGATAATTCTGCTGTAGGCCTGAAATTAAATTCTAATTTTGAAAAGGAAAAATTTCTTGAAGCAGTCAAGCGGGCAAAGAAGTATATCACTGAAGGGGAAGCATTTCAGGTAGTACTTTCTCAACGGTTTTATACCGACGAGTTTTCCGATTCCTTCAGTATCTACCGTGGACTTAGAACTATAAATCCGTCTCCCTATATGTATTATTTTAATTTTGGTGAATTTAAAATCATTGGCGCTTCCCCGGAACCTCTTATTAGAATTAACGGTAGAAAAATTTTGACCTATCCTATTGCTGGTACCAGAAGAAGAGGCCGGACCCTAAAAGAGGACAGAGTTCTAATAAGTGATTTACTGAGTGATAAAAAGGAAAAAGCTGAACACAATATGCTTGTTGATCTGTCCAGAAATGATCTGGGGAGAGTATGCCAGTATAACAGTGTGAAGGTTAAAAAATATATGAGTGTGGAAAAGTATTCACATGTAATTCATCTTGTGTCCAGAGTTGAAGGGATTCTGGATAAGAATAATTCAATATACGATGCAATGAAAAGTGTTTTTCCAGCAGGCACATTATCGGGGGCTCCAAAAATAAGGGCAATGCAGATTATAAGTGAACTGGAGCCTGATAGCCGGGGACCATACGGAGGATCTGTAGGATATTTTAGCTATGATGGCAATCTTGATAGCTGCATTATTATCAGGACAGCTATTATTAAAAATGGCATAGCTTACATCCAGGCAGGTGCTGGAATAGTGTATGATTCTGAACCTGAAAATGAATATAATGAAACTATAAATAAAGCAGCTGCTCTTTTTAAGGCTATTAAATTATTTAATTAAGTTGAATACTTGAATACAGGAGATTTTTAAATAATAATAAAAGTATAAGGGGATTAAAAAATGAAAACTTTTTTAGACGCAGTTTTAAACGGAAGGAATCTTAGTCAAGATGAAGCGTACAAAGCAATGGAATTTATAATGGAAGGGAACGCAAATGATTGCCAGATTGCGGCTTTCCTCATTGCATTGAAAATAAAAGGAGAAACAACTGATGAAATAAGCGGCTTTTCCAGAGCTATGCTGGATAAGGTTGTAAAAGTAAAAAGCAGGCATAAAAACATTGTTGATACCTGTGGAACTGGTGGTGATGGTCTTGGTACTTTCAATATTTCCACTACTGCCGCATTTATAGCTGCAGGCGCAGGAGTACCGGTTGCAAAACATGGCAATAGAAATGTATCCAGTAGAAGTGGAAGCGCTGATGTCTTAGAAGAATTGGGGGTAAATATAAATCTTGAATGCAGTGGGGTTTCGGATTGTCTGGATAGTATAGGTATAGGCTTTATTTTTGCCCCTAAAGCGCATACAGCTATGAAATATGTAGCAAAAGCAAGGAAGGATATGGGCATAAGGACTGTTTTTAATATTTTGGGCCCCCTTACCAATCCGGCACGGCCAAATGGCTGTGTCCTGGGTGTATTTGATAACAATTTAATATATATGATGATAAATACCTTGAAAAATTTAGGTGTAGAGAGGGCATTTGTAGTCAATAGCGAGGAAGGGCTTGATGAACTTTCTGTTTCTGGTAAAAACTCGGTTGCTGAACTAAGAGATGGCAGAATTAGCAAATATATTTTGGACCCGGAAAAGCTGGGTTTTAAAAAGTCAAATATTTCAGATCTGGTAGGTGGAGATGCAAAGGAGAATGCCAGGATTTTAACCAGTATCCTTACCGGAGAGGAAAAGGGTGCAAGAAGAGATTCTGCTGTTATTAATGCTGCTGCAGCTATAGTTTCAGGTAAAAAAACTGACTCCCTGTCTGAGGCTGTAGATTTAGCTAACCGTTCTATTGAAAGCGGAAAAGCATATGAGAAATTAAATAGATTGATCGAATTTACAAATAGAAAAACTAATTAAAACCCGGTCAATATGTTTTAAAAGAGGATAAATTTGAAATACCTAAAAGAAATTTTAATTGTAAAAAAAGAAGAAATAAAAAAAATAAGAAGAAGTTCAGAATGGATGAAACCTGCTGTAAAAAATACAGAAAAAGAAAAGGGGAATTTTTTAAGGAATATTAAAAGAGAGAAAGTAAATGTGATTGCAGAGATTAAGAAAGCCTCTCCTTCAAAAGGAATTATCAACGACCGGCTTGATATTGAGGAGACGGCACTGCTTTACGATAAGTTTAAAAGCTTTATCTGCGGGATATCAGTTCTTACTGAATCATTATATTTTAAGGGTGATCCTGAGAATATAAGGATAGTCAAGAAAAAATCAAAACTACCGGTACTAAGAAAAGATTTTATCTTCAGTGAAGTTCAGATTTATGAGAGCGCGGCTCTCGGGGCAGATTGTATCCTGCTTATCAGTTCGCTTCTGGGAAAGGGAAAATTAAGAAAGTTGTATGATTTGGCCGGAAATCTGGGGTTGGATGTGCTGGTCGAGGTACATAGCGTGAAAGAACTGGATAAGGTACTGGATATCGGTGCGCAATTTATAGGTATAAATAACCGTAATTTAAAGGATATGAGTATTGATAGAAAAACAGTTTATAATATTTTAGATTACAGCAAAAATAAAGATTTATCTGATAAAATTTTTGTCTGTGAGAGCGGAGTGGAAAATGTTGAGTATATTAAAAGCCTGTTTTTGAGCGGAATAAATACTTTTCTGATTGGCGGGTATTTTATGGTAAGTAAAAATTTAGAAAAAACTTTAAGCAGTATGGAACTTGAACTGAAAAGGGAGAAACTATTATAGAAAAAAAAGTTTGCCGGAAAGATTAAAATATTTATCTATATAGTTTTTTACTGATAATATAGGGTAAGATATTGTTAAATATATAGTGTGTTAAAATTTGCAAGAGTATAAGGAAGTACAAGAACAAAAAAATAAATATATAAGGTAGTTAGAGTATGGTCTGGATAAAAATATGTGGAATTACAAATATAGATGATGCAAAAAGTATATCCGAATTAGGGGTAGATGCGATGGGATTTGTCCTGTCTGCCGATAGTCCCAGAAGAGTAGAAATCATAACTGCATATAGAATAATTGAAGCACTGCGGACCGGGGAGAATAAAATTTCAATGGTGGGAGTATTCGTAAACGAAGAAATTAGAAAAGTTCTTAATGACTATAGAAATCTAAGGTTAGATTATGTACAGCTTTCAGGTGATGAAGATAGGGATTATTTAAAAGATTTAAAAGAAAAAGCTAAGGATATAAAAATTATAAAGTCAATAAGAATTAAGAATAAAAGTGAATATTACAGGGCTAAAATAAATAAAAAGATGGACAAGTTAAAAGAATATGCAGATTTTATTCTGATGGATAGCTACAGTAAAAATGTTTACGGAGGGACAGGAGTGTCTTTTAACTGGGATATTGTAAAAGATTATTACCGGGAAATTCCTGTTATACTATCCGGCGGGCTTGATGCGGAAAACGTGAGGCAGGCGGTAGATATTGTAAAACCATTTGGTGTGGATGCATCGTCTAAATTAGAAATCTATCCTGGTAAAAAGGATATAGATAAAGTTACTAAATTTATAAATGTTTTAAAATAGGTTATAGAAGGTTTTTAGGGCAAATGAAAAAAGATGAAAAAAAATTAAAAAAGGCAAATAGCAGTTTCAGGGGAAAGGAATACCGGAGCCATGGAAATGGATATTTTGGGGCATTTGGAGGTATATATGTTCCAGAAATACTGGTCAGTGCTTTGAAGGAGCTCCGAAAAAATTACTTTAAGTATAAAAAGGATAAAAAGTTTAAAGAAGAACTCTCATTTTATTTAAAAAACTATGTGGGAAGACCCACACCCCTTTATTATGCAGAAAGACTTTCTAACAGGCTGGGCGGAGCCAGAATATATTTAAAAAGAGAAGACCTCTGCCACCTTGGAGCTCATAAAATTAATAATACTGTTGGTCAGGTACTTCTTGCCAGAAAAATGGGGAAAAAATTTATAATTGCAGAGACTGGTGCAGGCCAGCATGGTGTGGCAACTGCTGCTGCAGCAGCACTATTCAATATGAGCTGCAAGGTTTTTATGGGAGGCAAGGATATTAAAAGACAGTCTTCCAATGTAATTAAAATGAAACTAATGGGTGCGGAAGTAATAGAAGTTTCTTCAGGGAGCAAGACATTAAAGGATGCAGTAAATGAGGCTCTCCGCTACTGGGTGTCAAGAGTGGATGATACTTATTATGTCCTGGGTTCAGTAGTAGGTCCCCATCCTTACCCCACTATGGTCAGGGATTTCCAGGTAATCATAGGAAAAGAAACTAAAAAGCAGATAATGGATATAGAGGGAAGGCTTCCTGATTATATTATAGCCTGTGTTGGCGGCGGGAGTAATTCCATAGGAATATTTTACCCTTTTTTAAAGAATGCGGATTCTGTCAAACTTATAGGAGTGGAAGCAGGAGGTAAAGGTATTAAAAGCAAGAAGCATGGGGCGACTTTAGGCTATGGAGATAAAGGAATATTTCACGGTGCTTTCAGTTATGTGATGCAGGATGATTACGGACAGATAGAAGAGGCATATTCCATATCGGCCGGCCTTGACTATCCCGGAGTTGGTCCAGAGCATGCATACCTGAAAGAAAAAGGAATAGTAAAATATGAGTATATCCTGGACAGCGAAGCTCTGGAGGCATTTAAGACATTATCAATATGCGAAGGGATAATTCCTGCTTATGAAAGTTCCCATGCTCTGGCTTATGCAGCAAAACTGGCTCCGTCATTGGACAGTGAAAAAGTGATTATTGTTAATCTGTCCGGGCGGGGAGACAAAGACATTGATAATAAATAAAGACAGTAGAATGCAGGTACGGGTGAAAATTAATGTATGATGGCAAAGATAGCCCTATAGAAAGGGTTTTTAAAAAATTAAGAAAAAATAACCAGAAAGCTTTTATTCCATTTATAACCTGTGGTTTTCCCAGTCTTAATGGCTTTTTTAGTTTATTTGAAACCCTGGATAAAAATGGGGCAGATATAATAGAAGTAGGTATTCCATTTTCAGATCCACTGGCTGATGGTCCGGTTATTCAGACTACTTCAAAGATTGCCTTAGAAAATGGGATAAACACAGATATTGTCTTTAATTCAATAATTAAAATAAGAAAAAGTAGTGATACGCCTATAGCCATTATGACTTATTTTAATACCATTTACCATTACGGGATTGAAAGGTTTTTAAAAAAAGCTAAAAGAGCAGG
>JAHIPJ010000044.1 GCA_018894445.1 Actinomycetota bacterium | reverse complement strand
TGATATTGAAGATAGTTTTCCACTTCAAATTCTTTTGTAAAATCTACAATACCAGTTTGAGGAGATTTTTCATTAATAACTTTTCTTCCAAACTTTTGATGCATGGATTCTTCACTTAAATAAGTAATATGGCCAATCATCCTGGCAATAGAAAGCCCTTCATCAGGTTTTTCACCTCCATAATAATTTCCGTTATTCCAGTTTGGATCTTTAATGATTGCATATCTTCCCACACTGTTAAATGCAATTGCCTGGGCTGTGTGTGTCGGTGAAGTTGCTATAATCATCGCTCCTTCAGTCAATTCTGGATACGTCACAAGCCACTGCAATAGTTGCATCCCACCAATTGAACCACCTGCAGCACAAAATAGTTTATTAATTCCAAGATAATCCAGCAGTTTTTTTGGTGGAATAATCATATCTTTAATGAATATTACTGGAAATGATAATCCATAAGGTTTTCCAGTTTTTGGATTTATTGATGATGGTCCTGTAGAACCCTTACAGCCTCCAATTATATTTGAGCAAATTACAAAATATTTACTGGTATCAAATGGTTTTCCTGGTCCAATCATTATATCCCACCAACCAGGTTTATTATCATCAGGACTGTTATATCCAGCAGCATGAGCATCACCTGAAAGTGCATGAAATATCAGTATTGCATTACTTTTATCCTTATTTAAAGTTCCATAAGTTTCATAAGCAACAGTTATCGGACCAAATTTTATCCCGCTGAACAAGATAAGTTCATCTGGAGGATTTGCAAAACTAAAATAATTAGTTTTCACAATTCCAACACTGTCTGCATCACTAAATTTATTAAATTTATTTTCTTTTATGTTTTTCATTCCGCTAATTTAATATAACCAATTTATCTTTATGACACTTATTTTTATTTATAAGTAATTTTAAAGTCATGGAAAAATATTCTTTTTTATAAATAAATTGAACATGCTGAATTTATTTTTATATCTTAAGTTTATAAATTTTATCTATTTTAATTAATCTTGGAAAAGCCATGTTGATAAATATCTTTCACCGGTATCTGGTAATAATACTACAATTGTTTTACCTTCACTTTCTTTTCTTTTAGACACTTCCAAAGCCGCCCACAATGCTGCACCGCTTGAAATTCCAGCTAAAATTCCTTCCTCTTTTGCAAGTTCTCTGGAAATTGCACCAGCATCTTCATTTGATACTGTTATAATTTCATCAATAACTTCTCTATTCAAAATTTGAGGAATAAATCCAGCTCCAATCCCCTGTATCTTTTGCGGGCCTGGTTTGCCGTCTGATATTACAGGTGAATCCTTTGGTTCTACTCCAACAATTTTAACACCAGGAATTTTTTTCTTTAATACTTCTCCTACTCCGGTAATTGTTCCTCCCGTTCCAATACCTGCTACAAAATAATCAACTTTTCCATCAGTATCGTTTAATATTTCGACAGCGGTTGCTTTCTTGTGGATCTCTGGATTTGCAGGATTATTGAACTGTTGAGGTACGAAGCTGTTTTTAGTTATTGTTGCAAGCTCATTTGCTTTTTCTACTGCACCGCTCATTCCTTTAGATCCTTCAGTTAAAACTAATTCTGCACCAAATATTTTAAGCAGCTGTCTCCTCTCCATACTCATAGTTTCCGGCATTGTTAAAATTAATTTATAACCCTTTGCTGCACAAACAAATGCTAGAGAAACACCCGTATTTCCGCTTGTTGGCTCAATTATTACAGTTTCCTTGTTTATTTTTCCCTCTTTTTCTGCTGCTTCTATCATTGCAATTCCAATCCTGTCTTTAACGCTGGAAAGCGGATTAAAGGATTCGATTTTTGCAAGTATCGTTGCTTTTGAACCCTTAGCAAGTTTGTTTATCTTCACTAAAGGAGTATTTCCTATAGTTTTTATTATATCTTCAAATATTCTAGCCATTTTTCAACTCCCAAAATCATATGTTAATTTTTAAAAAAATTTGTATTCAAAATCTTCCAAAGTCATATAAACAAAATCATGTTTATATTTTAAGATTGTCTTTTATTTCCCATATTATTATTTTTGAGATTTTTTC